>JAYUSZ010000092.1:0-39396 GCA_043755435.1 Bryobacterales bacterium
TAAGCGAACATGCGTTCGTCATTCGAGCATTCGTATACTTCCTCATCTGGACCGTTCTATCCTGGCGCCTTTGGGCGATTTCCCGCAAACAGGATGAAACAAAAGCGGCCAGTCTATGCTATTCAGCGGCAAAAGTGAGTGCGCCAGGGGTTTTCTTTTTGTTCATTTCAGCGACTTTGGCCGCCTTTGATTGGAACATGTCGCTAAACCCGCATTGGTACTCAACAATCTACGGCGTCTATTGTTTAGCCGGTGGTGCCTGGGGCTTTTTCGCGATCTTGATTTGGATTTGTATGCGCTTGAGAGCAAATGGAGTTTTGACGCATTCAATTACGGTTGAACATTATCATGATTTGGGTAAGTGGCAATTTGCGTTAACCGCATTTTGGGCCTACATCGCCTTTTCACAATACATGCTAATTTGGTACGCCAATATGCCCGAAGAGACCATCTACTATAAAGTGAGACTCGAAGGTACTTGGCGAGTGCTAACACTTGCCCTCCCGATCATCCATTTTATCTTTCCCTTCTTTTTGCTGATAGCCCGACCGGCAAAACGGACTCTTGGCATTCTAAGTTTCATTTCGGTTTACATTCTTGTCGTACACTACCTGGACGTTTATTGGATGATAATGCCGAATTACTACAAGGGCGGTATTCATTTCAGTTGGACTGATGCTGCTTCTGTGCTGGCTGTTTGCAGCACTTACGGTTTCTTCTTTTGGCAACGGTTGAAAGACGCACCAATTGTTCCAGAGGGTGATCCAAGACTGGCCAAGGCGTTGAGGTTCCACAATGTCTAAGCAATTTGACAAACACGAGCATTTGAAGCATATTCCGCCAGGAACTCGCTTTGATGATACAGAGCCGCGCAGTGGACTTATTCTGATCGGCGCTATCATCACGATCGCAGCCATTATCGTAACTATTGGCGGAGTCTATAGTTACTACTCTTGGTACAGGGAAAAAGTTTTGTTCGAGCGGCAGCTTTCTCCAAATTCTGTGGAGCTATCCACAATTCGCTCTCAGGAAGATCAACTTTTGAATTCCTATGCCTTCGTCGAGAAGAGTAAGGATATAGTACGGCTTCCAGTGTCACGAGCAATCGATCTGATTGTTGCAGAGTCAGTGGAAGGTAAGGAAAAATACCCTGTGGCAGCGAAGGTGATCCCACCTCCCAAGGCTGACGACGTTGCGGCACTACCTGGTTCCGCGCCTCCACCGCCACCTGTGGCCAACACTACTGCCACTGGCACCAAACCGAAGGAGACTCATTGATTCGCAACCTCGTATTCCTGATTTTCCTCGGTTGCTACGCCTCTGCTGCGGCTCCTGTAAATCCGGGCACTGTGCCGCAAGAGCTGGAAGGCGTCGGAATTGAAGAAAAGCTGGGTGCCCAATTAGATTTGGGGTTAAAGTTCATGGGTAGCGATGGACACCTCGTTCCTCTCGGCAGCTTCTTTAAGCAAAAAGGACGACCGGTTGCACTTGTCTTTGCTTACTATACATGCCCCATGCTTTGTTCGATGGTTCTGAATGGGGCCTCGCAGTCCTTTCGGGAACTCCCCTGGACCATTGGCAGTGAATTTGATGTTGTCACCATAAGTATTGACCCACGTGACGACTGGCAACTTGCTGCAAAGAAAAAGTCCGTTTACCTGACCAATTATGAACGGTCTGCGAGTGGATGGAATTTTCTTGCTGATTACGCTGGGAATGCGAAGGTTCTCGCCGATCAAGTGGGATTCAAATACAAATGGGATCCAACCAAGGAACAGTATGCACATGTTGCTGGTATGTTGATCCTTACACCAGAAGGCAAGATTTCCCGCTACCTCTATGGGGTCAAATTCAAGAACAGAGATTTACGGCTCTCGCTTACCGAAGCGAGTGAGTCACGATCGGGTGCTTCTTTTGAACGCTTCTTGCTTTACTGCTTTCACTACGACGCAAACGCACGATCGTACGTATTTTTTGCCACCAATATCATGCGAGTCGGTGGTGTAATGGTGGTTTTGATATTGGGCACGGTTCTGTGGCGCCTTTTCCGGGCCGAGAACGAACATTTGAGGACAGCACAATGAACGATTGGCTTCGCGCAACTCTTCCAATTGCAGGTAGTGATCATGCTAAAGATATAGATACGTTCTATTTCTTCCTTACTTATTTGAGTATCTTTTTCTTTGTCATCATCGGCGGTTTAGCTATTTATTTTCCGATCAAGTATCGCTTGAAACCCGGTGAAACTCGGCGTTCTGCTCATATTACGGACAATTTCTTCCTAGAAATGTTGTGGACCGTCGTTCCATCCCTGCTTTGCTTCGTGCTCTTCATCTGGGGTTTCAATACCTACGTTGCTGCATTTACAGTCCCTAACGATGCTATGGAAATCCATGTTCGTGGACGCAAGTGGAACTGGACATTCGAATATCCCGACGGCATGGCCGGTGGTGGCAAATTGTATGTGCCTCTCAATAAGCCGATCAAGCTCATAATGGATAGTGAGGATGTTCTTCACGCATTTTTTATCCCGGCGATGCGGGTTAAGCAGGATGTCATTCCTGGCCGCTACGTGTACATGACATTCACTCCAAATATTGCGGGTGAGTTCGACATTTTTTGTGCGGAATACTGTGGCAAGGATCACTCCGGAATGGGTGCGAAATTGGTTGTCATGAACGATGCCCAGTACGAAGTATTCAAGCGAGACGGACCTCCTGAGTATCTTCAAATGAACCCTATAGAGATCGGCCAGACAATCTACAAAAGCCGTGGTTGCCAGAGTTGCCACTCACTAGATGGTTCTCGCGGAGATGGACCTTCATTCAAGGGCATCTATGGCAGAATGGAACAGTTTGCTGACGGGACCAGCGGTATGGTGGATGAAAACTATGTTCGCCAATCCGTTATGGAACCACAGGCTAAGGTTGTAAAAGGATATGAACCGGTTATGCCAACTTTTCAAGGTTCGCTTCGGCCGGTTGAAGTTAACGGTATCATCGCATTCATAAAGAGTTTGAAGTAAAGAGGAACCCTATGGCAGACGTAATTCAGAAGCAGCAGGTTCATACAACAACTTCCCACCCTCGCGAGATCGACTATCTTAGCGATGGCAACGGGATTAAGGACTGGCTTTTTACGGTCGATCACAAACGTATTGGTATCATGTACTTGTTTTTCGTACTGCTAGCCTTCTTGGCAGGTGGATTACTCGCAATGGCAGTAAGGCTCGAACTTTGGGCGCCTGGACGCACGATTATGGATGCGGAAATGTACAACCGCACCTTCACCCTGCATGGTGCCATCATGGTTTTTTTGTTTATCATTCCCTCTATTCCCGCAGCTCTTGGGAATTTCGTGATACCACTTATGCTGGGCGCGAAAGACGTGGCCTTCCCAAAACTGAATTTGGCGAGCTTCTATATTTATGTTTTCGGTGCGTGTCTGATGCTGGGAGCCATTGTCACTGGTGGCGTTGACACCGGCTGGACATTCTACACTCCATACTCAACTACTACGAACGGATCAGTCGCTTTGACAACTATGGGCGTCTTCGTCCTGGGGTTTTCCTCCATTTTCACCGGGATGAATTTCATCGCCACTATTCATAAACTCCGCGCACCGGGTATGGGATGGTTTGAGATGCCTCTATTTATTTGGGGCATGTATTCCACTTCCGTGATCCAAGTCTTGGCCACGCCGGTAATCGGTATTACAATGGTGCTCCTTGTTTTGGAGCGAGCCTTCGGAATCGGAATTTTTGATCCACGCATCGGCGGTGATCCCGTTCTTTTTCAGCATTTCTTCTGGTTTTATTCTCATCCCGCCGTTTACATCATGATTCTTCCGGGCATGGCCATCATCTCTGAAGTCATTCCAACCTTTTGCCACCGAACGATTTTTGGATACCGCGGCATTGCATTCAGTTCCGTTGCAATCGCGTTGGTGAGTTTCATAGTCTGGGGCCATCATATGTTCACGAGTGGTCAATCGCAGTTGATCAACGCAGTATTCTCATTCCTGACTTTTATCGTCGGCATCCCTTCTGGCATCAAGGTTTTTAACTGGGTTTCTACAATGTACAAGGCTCGGATTACGCTGAAAGCTCCGATGCTATATGCCATCAGCTTCCTCTTATTATTCACAATCGGTGGACTAACCGGACTTTATCTTGGGTCGCTGTCGGTTGACATACACCTTCATGACACCTATTTCGTCGTAGCTCACTTCCACTACGTGATGATGGGTGGTACGGTAATTGCCTTCTTGGCCGGACTACATTACTGGTGGCCAAAGATGTTCGGAAGGATGTACAACGAAAAGCTGGCTGCTGTCAGCTGTGCCCTTATATTTATCGGTTTCAACTTCACATTCTTCACACAGTTCGTTTTGGGAAGCCGCGGAATGCCACGCCGCTACTACAATTACTTGGACCAATTCCAACCTTTGCACCAGTTCTCCACTTTCGGATCCTGGATTCTTGGATTAGGGTTTTTTATCATGTTGGGCTATTTATTGGCTTCGTTTCGTGGTCCCAAGAACGCTCCAGACGATCCATGGGGCGGCTCAACCATGGAATGGCAGACTCAATCGCCACCCATCACGCATAACTTCCATGGAACCCCTGTTTTAGCCCATGCACCGTACGATTATCGTAATCTTCCTCAAGGGGAAAACAACTAATGAGTGTCGCCGAAAACGTCGAACACAGCCACGGCCACAGTGCTGAACACAGCATTTATCAACAGCATCATTTCGCTACTGCTGAGCAGCAAGCCGATGCGTCCAAAATCGGAATGTGGCTATTCCTGGTTACCGAAGTACTGATCTTTGGGGGCTTGTTTGTCGGTTATGGAATGATGCAAAACAGATTTCCGGAAGCCTGGAAATCGGCTCACCATCATCTGCAACGGGAACTCGGAGCCCTAAACACGATTGTCCTGCTCGTCTCGTCCTTCACCATGGTTATGGCGGTACAAGCTGCCAAACTGAATCGACGGAAGCAATTAATCGGAGATCTCTGGGTAACCATCATTTGCGCGCTTACATTCCTTGGTGTTAAGTATTTCGAGTACAGCCACAAATATCATGAAGGTCTCCTGCCTTTTAAGAAATTCTATAGCTACGAAGGACCGCAGGTTCCAGGCGAATTTCATTTCTTTAGTTTCTACTTCATGATGACCGGCCTTCACGGTATCCACATCCTAGGTGGAGTCGTCGTACTTTTCTGGTTGTTAAAGCGTGCTTATGCTGGAGATTTCAGCAACGCCTACTACACACCTGTAGACTTGGTCGGTCTTTATTGGCATTTGGTCGACTTGATCTGGATCTACTTATTCCCATTGCTGTACCTGATTAGCTAGGAGGTTGACAAGAAAAACATGAGTTCCCACGCTAACCATCACGATCACACAAAATTGTACGCTGCCACGTTGGTCGCGCTTCTAGTCCTAACCACAATTACAGTCGGTGCATCTTACATCGATTTCGGTTCAGCCAATGTGGTTGTGGCCATGCTGATTGCTACCATCAAGGGCACCCTCGTGGCATTGATCTTTATGCACTTGAAAGACGATAAACCAGTCAATGCGGTCATTTTTACGGGTTCACTGGTTTTCCTCGCCATCTTCTTAGGGTTTTGTCTTTTGGATGTGGAATCTCGAGATAAAGTTTGGACTGGCCACCTTACCTGGGTTGAAGAACAAGATCGCGATGAAGCAAAGAAGAAAGCAAAGGCGGATTCTCTAAAGCAACACGAAACACCTGCGGCTGCTCACCACTAATTGGAAGCCGTGCGGTTATTCTGGGCTTTTTTTCTCGCCGTCAGTAGCCTTCATTCCGCAGACTGGATCCGGCTGAAATCCGAGCACTTTGAAATTCTCAGCTCTGCTTCTGAATCGAAGAGCAACACGGTTCTTCACCAATTTGAACAGGTAGCTGGCTTTTTCCAGCAACTGAATAAAACCTCGTCAAATAATTCCATTCCTGTCCGAATCATCCTTTTTGGAAGCCAAATCGCATATATTCCTTACCGAATGAATGAGAGTGCTTCTGCCTTCTTCTACCCTGCGCCCGATGCAGACTACATCGTTCTTGTCAGCGGCTCCAACAACATTCAAAATATCGGGCTGCATGAGTATGTTCATCTGCTCATCAGCCGCTCTCATTCAAAACTGCCTTTGTGGCTGGAGGAGGGATTTGCGGATCTATTCTCCACTCTTAAGGCGGCTGACAATCAAACCGAAATCGGTGCCGTACCTTCCGGACGTGCACAGCGCCTATTCCTCGAAGAACTATTGCCTTTGCGGACGCTGATCACCACCGATCGGCATTCCTCTCTCTACAATGAAAGCTACCGCATTGGAATGTTCTATAGCCAGTCTTGGGCGCTAACACACATGCTTCGCCTGAGTGACAATTATCGCCAAGACTTTGAAGCGTTCTTTAACCTAATCCTCGCAGGTTACCCAACAGATGAGGCCCTGCATCGGGCCTACGGTCGCAGTGTGGAACAAGTAGATGCGGATTTGCGAGCATACATCGCCAAAGGCCGTCTGCGTCTCGTGCGGGTGCCTATTAAGCTAAAAAAAGAGCGACCGATTCTTACAAAATTGGCTGATGCCGATTTCATCGCTCAGTTATCGCTCAGTAACCTACAAATCCAGAAAGACCCTCCCAACGCATCCAAGTCATTTGAACGATTGATGGCCGATAATCCTACAAGGCCGGAACCAGTGGCCAGCTTAGGATATCTACATGCGGCAGGCGGACATCCGGACAAGTCCATCGCACTAATGGAGCGGGCCATCAACCTGGGTTATCGTCACCCGAGGCTGTTTAAAGACTATTCCCTGCTGCAACTTGCAGCAGGCAAGAACGCGCTGTTTGTAACCTTCGCTCGCAAGCAGCTGGAATTGGATCCAGACGACGTAGAGCAGCGCCAGCGCGTCGCTGCAATTCTCTTCCAGATGACCGACTACACTCAGGCTCTATCTGAATTACAAAAAATTGAAAAGCCGCCGCTGAATTTGGCTGCCCGCCAATACCAGGGCATCGCTCATTGCGCCATTCAACTGGGGGATTGGCCTCTGGTGAAAAAGTCACTAGACCTACTTCGCAAAGTTTCCAGGACCGCCGAGGAATCAGCAGAGGTCAAAAAAATTGAACAGGCTATCGCATTGTTCAATCCCTAAAGAGTTTTCGTACTACCAGTAGAAAGGAACTCCCGGTTCCAACTCCTGAACTTTCGTCAGACTTTTCGTTACTTCTGCCAGTGCCTGTGGCGTTCCGGTCAAGGGCGGGAAGGTTCCAAAGTGCATTGGGATTACCAATTTCGGCCGGATCATCTCGCAAGCCAACGCAGCCTCTTTGGGACTCATCGTGAACAAATCTCCAATCGGAAGAAATGCCAATTCTGGTTTGTAGAGTTTCCGAATCAATTCCATATCCGAAAACACAGTGGTGTCTCCAGCAAAGTAAGCCGTCCGCCCATCAGGAAAGCTCAACACATACCCTGCAGCTTCGCCCGCATAAGTCATCTTGCCGTCGTCATCAACAATTCCAGAACTGTGCAAAGCATGGGTCATGGTTGCAGAAATCGCCCCAATCTTCGCCGTGCCGCCTTTGTTCATTCCTGTGATGTTCTCCAAACCCTTGCCACCAAAGTAATGAGCCACTTCATAGATTGCCACAATGGCAGGCTTAAACTTCTCGGCCAACTCTGGCACACCGCCAATGTGATCGAAGTGTCCGTGCGTGATCAGAATACCATCCACCCGGTCGAACTGATAGTCCTTTGGAAACTTCGGATTTCCTTCGATCCAAGGGTCTATTACATAAACTTCGCCAGTGTCGAGGCGAAACGAAAAAGTGCCATGCCCAAGCCAGGTGATTTGAACCATAGCTTTTATTCTAGGGAAAGTTCTACTTTAAGGAAACAACCATTCTTCCGATGATAGGAATTTCACCAACCACCGCACGGGCTGCCGCTATTTCACTCAACACCGTCGGCGAATAGGTTGTCATGTAAGCCGCCACTTCAGGGAAAGTTCGCAAAAGGTAAGGGTTCCCCAGCGAAATCAGAATCACAGGTCTGCCCGTCTTGATGAATCCCTGCACCAACGCGGTAAATGTACCAGGCAAAGCAGTATCTCCTTTATATGCTCCAACCGAAACAAATGCAGCTATCACAATAGTTCCACAGGTCCTTGAGTTTTCCAGCGTTTCGTCCATCGCACCTTGCGGCATAGTTGGATCCAGCAGCACTTTGGAAGATTTCGGCGACAACTTTTCCATCTCCTCTATAAACTGTAACCCCTGCGTTGTCATTCGCCGTTCAGCCAAAGCCACAAAGCAAGCATTGTCAGAATTACGCAATGGAACCAGGTTTCCATCATTCTTGAACATCGCTACAGCATGATTGGCCACGGTCTGAGCCTTCAATAGATCTTCAGGCTGGTCCAGCACTTTCGCGGCTGAGTCCATATTCACGAAGCGATTTCTGAATAGTCCCAACTGCAGCTTCGCCACTAAGAGTTTTTCAACGCTAGCTTCGATACGCGCCAAACTCAGCCGCTTTGTCAGAACTGCTTTTTCGATTGCCGCAATCACTGCATCGGGATTCTTTGGCATCAACAAAATATCAACCCCAGCACCCAACGCCTTAACCGCTGCCTCACCCGGAGAAAACAATTTAGACAAACCTTGCATGTCCATCGCGTCTGTAACTACCAAGCCTTGAAACTTCAGTTCCTCCCGAAGCAGCTTCGTCATCACATTCCGGGATACGGTTGCGGGTATCTCCTCCGGTTCAAGTGACGGGACTGCTATATGCGCTGTCATAATGGAACCAACATTGCTCCCAATGGCTGCACGAAAGGGAACCAGTTCCACTTGATCCATACGCTCCCTGGTGCCGTCAATCCTCGCCAACTGCATGTGGCTATCCATTGCGGTGTCCCCATGCCCTGGAAAATGTTTGGCGCATAAAAGTATCGGGTTGGCAGGGTCGGAATGAGCACCCGCTATAAACGCTTGGACGTGTGCGGCAACCTCATCGGGCTTTTGTCCATAGGAACGAATATTGATGATCGGATTGTCGGGATTATTGTTCACGTCAGCCACCGGCGCAAATACCCAATGCACACCCACGGCTCGCGCCTCACGGGCAGTTGCTGCACCCAGCTCACGTGTTGCCGCAAGGTCTCCAGCAGCATTGAATGCCATATTGTGCGGATACTTTATAGTGTTGGCCACTCTCATGGACGCGCCACGCTCCAAGTCCCCTCCAACAATCAACGGCAGCCTTGAAATCTTCTGCATGCCATTGAGGAACGTAATCATCTCGTATGGCTGCGCACTCTGCACCACTCCGTATCGATCCACTCTGTTAATTACAATCAACCCGCCTACACCCAACTCTGCTACTGCGTGGTGCAGGCGAACAGCCTCAGCGGACCTGTTTCTGGGTACTTCTCCGTAGGAGGTCACCACGATCAATTGCGCTATTTTTTGCCTCAATGTAAGGCTTCTGATAACTGCTTTTGCAATTGCAGCGTTGCTTGGGGGAAGTTGCTTTGGAGCAGGAATGATCTTTGGTTGTTGGGCTAACCCAGCAGCCACTTGGAAAACTACCAGAAGGATTAGAAATCTTACTCGCACTTAAGAACTAGCGCCGGCAGCCTTTGCTCGCACCTTGGCGTGTGATACTGGCGGCTTCTTAATTGTTCGGCGCAGAAGGCGGGTAACAGAGCGGGTTAGATGAGGAACTTCATTTGTGTTCTTCTGAATCACCACATCGGCTCCTGTGTTGGCTTCCGTAAGCCCCAACGCTTCCACATGGCCCGACAGCAGAATCACAGGCATAACGGCCTTGGCGGCGCGGATCGATTGAATAAACGCCACTCCATCAACTTTAGGCAATCGATGATCCGTAATGACAAGATCAAAATGCAGCTCGGGGAATTTTTCACAAGCAGAAGCAGGTGAAGTCGCGGTTGCCACCTCGTAACCCATTTCGGCCAATACGCTACGGCGTGCAGCCAACCCATTCTTATTATCGTCAACCATTAAAATGGTTTGCTTTTTGGAAGAAGTGGATGGCGGTGTTGGCATCGTGAACAGTCGAAGGTAACAAAGCTGTTACATCAAAGTCAATCGTCTTCTATGCCACACAAAACGCATGGAAAAAACAGGTTGACATTAAAGGTACTATGACGTTCTATTCCACTTCTCGAGGCGCTGTGTATCCTTGCTTTGCGATGACGGAATATTTCATTGGTTTATTTTTTTCGTCGGTAATCTTCAAAGGTTCGTTCGTTGCCGGATTCACCAACTCAACTTTTAACTTGCGAAACTTTCCGTCCTTGGCCTGGTTCGTCGACTGATAGCCCAGGGAATACTGATTGCGCAGCGATTCATGAATACCACGGAACACATTCCCCATCTCGCCCACAAAACGAGGGAAGAAAGCCTGGCCTCCACTTTCCTTGGAAAAGGTCTTTAGTTGGTTATCGGCTTGCAAAAAATCAAGGCGCGCAATGGCACCCATACCACCGCGTGCATCTGATAGTTCCCTCGCCATTTGAAGAATACTAATTGAGTAGATCGGCACACCGGCCAGTTGCACCTTCTTTCGAGTTTGATCGAAAGTTAGCTTGCTGAAAGTGTCTATTCCACTAGCAAACAAAACAATAGCTCGACGCCCTTCAATTTCTGACATACGGTCTGCTGTATCCGTCAACGCGTCGTAAAGGTTCGATTCTGAGAATGCCGCAATTCGCAAACGCTGCATCGCTTCCTGGGCCTTTCTTTTGTCAGTGGAAAAATCGCTCAATATTTCTGGTCGAAGATCGTAAGCTACAACGGCCACAAAGTCTTCCGGTTTCAGAGTGGAAAGAAAGGCGTAAGTGTACGTTAGAGTTTCATACCAACCTTGACTCCAATAAGATTGGAACAAGTTACTGAATTCAATCACCATTGCCACAGTCATCGGAGCTTCACCCATTCCAAAGTTTGTAAGTTGCTGAGGAACGCCATCTTCAACAATGCGAAAGTTTCCACGAGGAATGTTGGGGATGAACCTGCCGTTTTTGTCCAATACGGAAACATCAACGGTCACCGTGTTCACATCGCTGCGAAAGGTTGGGGTCCCTTCGGCCATAACGCCGCCCTGTTTTTTGTACTTTGACGGGATTTTTTCGGCTTCCGCCTCAGCAGCAGTTTCGCCACTCCCGGTTTTCTTCTTTGGCCGGGAAACTGTAGTCGACGATTCAGTCTTCGGTCCCTGCTGTCCCGACAATAATCCAAATCCGAAGGCAGTTAGCGACAAAGCGATCAGCAGACGAGTGAGCGGCTTCATGCTTAAAACTATACCAGTTTGAAATGGTTCCAGGTCGTTGCTAATGTAAACGGTTACAGAACTATTTTTCCCGATTCTTGTTCATGTAAACCTGAAATTTCCGGCGAGCTCTTTCCATCTTCCATTCGTGATAGCTGCGTTGGGCTTTTTCAACAATGCCGATTTCCTTTCGTTGACCAACGCGGAATCCAATGGGCTTCTTGCCGCCCATCTGCGTCCGCAGGAAAATGTAGCCCCAAAGCATTCCGCCAAGGTGGGCCACATGGCTAACGCCGCCCCCGGAATCCGTAATGGTCGAAAGAAACGATATGCCTCCAAGGATCAACCCCATGTACTTTGCCTTAATCGGGAAGACAAAATTGAAGTTCACAATCCGTTCGGGGTCCATCAGGACAAACGCCAGAATTAAGCCATAGATTGCGCCGCTAGCACCCAAGGTTCGCGAATTCATCGATCCAAACAGCGCATTGGCGATCACAACGGAAACGCCAGCACCAATGCCGCAGAAGAAATAATATTTCAGAAACTTCTTAGTGCCCCAAGCTTGCTCCAACTCGACCCCGAAGAACCAAAGCATCAGCATGTTGAATAGAATGTGCTGGAAGCCCAAGGGTGAATGCAAGAACATGTAGGAGGCCAGTTGCCAAATCATGAAGAATTGGACAACCATGCCCGGCACTAGCAGGAATGGTGAGAATATCTGATCATAACTGAATGCATGCGCCAGAAAGTAAAGAACAAAAAGAACAGTATTGGAAATGATCAGCCATTTCACCGCGACGGGGAAAAAGAACTGGGATTGTCCACGAGGAGCGTAAGGGCGTTCAGACAGTGCCATGGTTCATTTTTAGGATATCTAAAAACCTCGGACGCCTGTTCAATTTCTACTGGCTCGATTTCTTGCGTCGGCTCGGTGACGCAAATGATATGCGCCGATCTCAGAAACAGCAGCAAGGATTCCCCATGCCTGCCAATGTGCTAGTGGGCCGCTTGGAACCGGAAATTCGCCCGCCCATCCCAAATCCGAACCTAGTCTCCAAAGGGAAAGTGAGCCGCTTACAACGGCAAAGGACGTAAGCAGAAAACTGCCCATCCACTCCATCTCTTCCTGTCGAACTTTCGGATCTTCAAACGGCAACGCCACGGTTTCCTGCCCTCCTACCTTCTATTAGTTATGATGCAGTTCACCACCTTATCGTTTCGATTCTGTAGAAGAATATTATTGATTTGGTACTACTTAGTCGGCAAAGGCAGTGGCGGCCTCGTGGCATTCAATAAATCGCCGCCGATATGGGTCCGTTTTGCCGGAAAATACTCAGGAGTCGTTCGCTACAGAACCGCCGTACCGGTTCAGTGCAAATGATGCCGCTTCCAAAGCAATAGCCATAAACAGCCAAACCTGCCAATGCGAGAAAATTCCAGAAGCGATGGCGAACCCTTGTGCCAGACTCAGATCTGCCGCCAGTCGCCAGATAGCCAGCGCGAAAGCGAGTAATGCGGCGGGGGTAAGAAACGCCGAAGCAATCAGGGCAAGCTTCTTGTTCTTGTCTTTCACTTTGCGAATTTGGGGACCTCTGCCGAGGAAAAGGCGGACCCTCATATCTGGTTTCTGAAAATCTTGTACATAGCCCGAAGGAGCATGTTTAAATTAGAAGATTACAGTCTACCAGCATTTGAGTTACATTGTTTTGAGTAGATCACTTAAGCGAAAGGAAAGCTCAATCAACTATGCGAAAGCTAAATACCGCCATCATTGGCACTGGATTCATGGGCCGGGTTCATACAGAAGGAGTCCGCCGGTTGGGGAATGTTGAGGTTGTTGCTGTTGCTGGAAGTTCCGAAGATTCGGCCCGGAAGTTCGCCGATTCCATTGGCATTCCTAAATCAACCGGTGATTACCGGACTTTGCTTGAGGACCCCTCTTTGGATGCGGTCCACGTCCTTACACCCAACGCCTTGCATTACCCCATGTCTATGGCTGCCCTCAAGGCAGGGAAGGCTGTACTTTGTGAAAAACCCCTAACCATGAGTTCTTCCGAAGCCAAAGAAATGGTGAAGTTGGCTGAAAAGAAGAACTTGGCTAATGCGGTTTGCCATAATCTGCGCTTCTACCCGGTTGTTCAGCATGTTCGTCAGCTAATTCTGAGCGGAGAATTGGGTTCGATTTTGCATGTCCAAGGAACTTATTCGCAAGATTGGTTGCTTTACGATACTGACTTCAATTGGCGAATCGAACCCAAATCGAACGGCGCACTCCGAGCAATGGGCGACATAGGTTCCCACTGGATGGATATGGTGCAGCACCTTACTGGGCTTCCCATTACTGCCGTTTGTGCGGATTTGGCCACGTTCCACAAAACCCGCAAGCGTCCCAAAGTCGCCATACAGACCTTTGCCGGCAAGAAACTGAAGCCCTCCGATTACGAAGAGGTGCCCATTACTACCGACGATTACGGAGCGGTCCTCCTGCAATTGGGCGAGTCCGCTCGCGGTGCTTTCACCGTCAGTCAGGTAGCGGCTGGGAACAAGAACAAGTTCGTGTTTGAGATCTACGGCACCAAAATGGGCGTTTCCTGGAATCAGGAGCGGCCCGATGAATTGTGGATCGGCCGTCGAAACGAACCCAATATGGTAATTGTTAAGGATCCGTCTCTGTTGAAGGGACCGGCTGCTGGGTTTGCCGATCTTCCAGGTGGTCACAGCGAAGGTTACGACGATTCCCACAAGCAGTTATACCGCCGCTTCTATGCCCGCGTTGCTGACCCGAAAGCACCAGTAGATTACCCCACTTTCGAGGATGGCCTTCGTGGCATGGTGCTGCTCGAAAAGGTTTTGCAGAGCGCAAAGAAACGCGGCTGGGTGAATGTTTAAGGTTAAAAGGCACATAGAATGTCCTCCAATGAAAAGGTCTGCCGAAATTGCGGGACTCATCTAGCTGGAGCCTTTTGCAGCGATTGCGGTCAGAAGCGTTTTTCCGATCACGATAAGACATTCGGTCATTTTGTTCACGACGTGGTGCACGAAGCGACCCACGTTGATTCCAAAGTATTTGGAACCTTTTGGACTCTTCTCACCCGACCAGGGGTTCTGACTGGAGATTACTGGGCAGGCCGTCTGGGGAAATGGATTCGCCCATTGCGACTCTTCGTTGTAATTTCTACAATCCACTTTCTGCTGGTCGGCGGAGTTGGTCCATTGAACATGAGTCTTCACACCAGCCGCGATATTAAAGGCAATGTGAAATTTGGTTTCAAGCCAGGGAAGTCTGAAATCTCTTCAACGGAGAAGCCGGAAGACAGAGAGTTTAGAGAAAAGGTGGACCAAAAGTCTCACAAGGTCTACACGTGGCTGCGCTATTCAAGCCTGCTGGCGCTGGCCACCGTTTCCTTCCTTTTTTTTCGAAAGCGCCAACCCTATTTTGTGGATCATCTGGTCAGTGCTATGCATGTTTATAGCTTCCAGTTGCTTGTCAGTATCGGCTTGGCTCCCTTGATTCTGTGGAATAGGGTTTTCTCGATACCTTTATTGATCTGTACAAGTATCTATATTGTGATGCACCAATTGCGGTTGTTCCCGGAAGGCAAAGCAATCTCAATCCTGAAGTCCGTTTTGCTTTTCCTTGTCTTCGTAGCTGTGGAAAATGTTTTCGTTCTCCTGTTATCTGGAATCATTGCCATTCGTTTAGTGACCGCCCAATAACCTTATTTGAACCAATCAAGAATAGCCATCACCATCACTTATCCAACTGAATCTGACCTCTTTTCATCCACTTGCAAAAACGCAGTGGGTTGCGATTAGAAGGCTTATGAGACGCTTAATTAGGAAGACAAATTGCTGGCCAGCAACTTCCCAAAAAATTGAGTCCTCGAGGCAATTGAATCCTCTGGCGTTCTAAATCGAATCTGAAGCAGGCTGCCACCGTTACGTTGGCAGTCTGGAAGGTGAAATGAGGAGCGCCAGTTGGATAGAATTTGCGTTTGCCGGTTCGCGAGGCTGTAGTGTGTTTGTTCGCCAACTGATAGAATCATGTTGTGCCCCGCAACATTTCTGCTCTATCTTGTACCCTAGCGATTTTCTTATTTGCCTGCGCGAAGTCGTCGCAGAATCCCGAAGCGGTTAAGCAAGCCGTGGTTGAGCATCTTTCCAAACGCACTGACGGCATGCTGTCAGCCATGGATATTGATGTGAAAACTGTCAGCTTCCGAGCCGATGGTGCCGACGCCATTGTCAGCTTCCGTCCCAAAGGTTCGAAAGAAGGCGGCATGGACATGAATTATGAATTGGAGCTCAAGAACGGCAAATGGGCGGTTAAGCCGAAACCCGCAGCCGGCATCGCCCCTCATGGTGGCGCGGCTCCAACTCCAGGAACGAACGCAATGCCTCCTGGCCATCCGGCCATGCCTGGTTCGCCGGTTCATCCGCAAAACTAACGTGAGAGGACGACGATGAAGCGCGTGGTGGTGCTTGGCGGTGGACCTGCTGGATCCATGGCCGCTGCTCGTCTTGCGTCAGCTGGTGTGGCAGTTTCCTTATTCGATGAGAAGCTTGCTTGGGAAAAACCCTGCGGTGGCGGCATTACCTACAAGGCTTATAACCAGTACCCATTCCTGCTGAACAACGAGATTCCGAAACGCACCATTCATTCCACGTGGCTTCACTCTGAAAAAGTCGGCGGAGTGCGCGTCGATCTGAATCAGCCGATTCTTATTTATTCCAGAAAAGCTTTGAACGGTTTACTGCTGGATCGAGCGGGCGCTGCTGGGGCGCAAATTGAACAGGAACGAATTACAGGCATTGAAAGGCAAACCGAAGGCTGGAAAATTCGTACGCGCAGCAGTTTCCTTGAAGCTGACTACGTAGTTGTTGCCACCGGTGCCAGAAACAATTTGCAAGGACTGGGCACCGCCTTTGCCCCCGCTGACACCATGACCGCCCTTGGCTATTACGTGCCAACGGATCGAGAATCGATCGACATTCAATTCCTACGCGATTTTGAAGGATACATCTGGGTCTTCCCACGCCCCGGCCATCTTTCCGTCGGCATCTGCGGCAAGGGTCAAACGGCTCAGGCCCTTCGTGCGCGTTTGGAAGATTACATGCGCCGCCACGATATTCCCCTGAAGGACGCCACCTTCTACGGCCACATGCTTCCCGCCTTGGAGCACAATTCCTGGAAGAACAATCGCGTTGCTGGGGATCGTTGGCTTGCTGTTGGAGATGCCGCAGGGTTTGTAGATCCCATCACCGGGGAAGGCATCTACTATGCAGTGCGATCCGGCGATTTAGCGGGGGAAGTGATCAGTCAGCATCTGGGTGCTCCAGCGGTTCACCCGGCAATGTACCAAGGCATTATCGCTCGTGAATTTACTGAGGATCTGGCATTCGGTTCCACCATAGCCCGGCGCGTTTATTTAGGTAATTTTCTGTTTGGTCCGAATCATTCGCGTATGGTTCAATTCCTGCGCCGCAGCCCGACGTTTTCCGCAACCATGCAGGAAGTTTTTGCGGGGACTATTTCGTACTTTGATTTCCGTAAGAAATTATTGGACAACATTAATGGGTCTCTTGCTGAAATTGGTGTTAGTTTCTTAATGGGTCGGCCCGCCGCCCCCTCAGTTGGATCATGAACCTCGAAAAATCAAAATCCCTACTTGCCCGCGCCAGCAAGCTGATTCCTGGCGGCGTTAACTCGCCCGTTCGCGCCTTCCGCAGTGTTGGTGGTACTCCTCCATTCATCGCACGTGCCCATGGTTCTCTGCTTTACGATGTGGATGGTAATGAGTACATCGATTTCGTGGGATCCTGGGGGCCCATGCTGCTTGGCCATCGTCCCCAGGAAGTGATTGCGGCTGTCACCGAAGCGTTGGAATGCGGCACTAGTTTTGGAGCTCCGACGGAACGTGAAATCCTACTGGCGGAAGAAATTCAAGCTGCAGTTCCCTCCATGGAAATGATGCGGCTGGTGAACTCCGGTACAGAAGCCACCATGTCCGCAGTTCGCGTTGCCCGCGGGTTCACCGGGCGCGACCTGACCATTAAATTTGAAGGTTGCTACCATGGCCACGTCGATTCCTTGCTTGTGAAGGCTGGCAGCGGACTAGCAACCTTGGGCACCCCTGATTCTGCCGGCGTCCCCAAAGCTTTTGCCGACACCACTATTTCATTGCCGTACAATTCCTTCGACGCGGTGGAAAAAGCATTTGCAGATTATGGGGACAAAATCGCATCCATCATTCTTGAGCCTGTGGTTGGAAATATGGGCTGTGTAATCCCTGTTCCTGGCTGGCTTGCCATGCTCCGTGAAATTACTGCCAAACATGGCGCACTGCTGATCTTCGACGAAGTGATGACCGGTTTCCGCGTTGCGCATGGCGGAGCCCAGCAGCTTTTCAACATTCAACCAGACCTAAGCACGTTTGGCAAAATCATCGGCGGCGGATTGCCAATTGGAGCTTATGGTGGCCGGGCAGAGGTGATGGCATCCGTTGCTCCCGTGGGCAAGGTTTACCAAGCGGGTACACTTTCAGGAAATCCAGTGGCTGTTAGTGCGGGCCTGGCGATGTTGCGATACCTGCGTGCCAATAAGCAAGCGGTCTATAGCAAATTGGAATCGTTGGCGGCTCGTCTAACTACAAATCCACCATCGGGAATCACGGTGAATCGTGTTGGGTCCATGTTCACGTTTTTCTTTGTTAACGGACCTGTCACAAATTGGGACACGGCCAAACCTGCTGACACGCAGCGCTTCGCCAAATTCTTTCACCACATGTTAGAGCGAGGGATCTACATGGCTCCCTCGCAGTTCGAAGCGGGATTTTTATCAACGGCTCACAGCGAAGCTCAAATTGACAAGGTAAGAGCAGCCTCCGCGGAGTTCTTTGCGGCCTAGTTGTTTTCCACCACCATCCCTGGCTGAAATAAGCCATTATAAATCATCAAGTTAGCGGAATCTTTTCCTTAGCGTTAGGCGTCTATAGTGTCAGAAGGCAATAGATGACTTCGACAGATAAGGAGAAAGACAATGCGTTTCACCAATATGATTGCAGTGGGTGCCTTGACGGCAGTTCTGGGTGGCGAACAGGCTCTCCTTGCCGGTGATGGGTTCTTCGGAAATGACCGGCGGGGCGATTTTGATCGTGGCCGGATCAGCTATGACCGCGACGACCTTCGTCGCGACTATCGAAGAGTTGAGGAGCTCAGGGTTGAGATAGCCCGCGATCGAGCAAGGCTTGATCATCACATCCGCGCAGGCCGCGAATTGGCTGCCGCCGCAGATGCACGGGATCTTGCACGCGATCAAAGGATGTTAAACGAACTGTTGCGGCACATTGAAAGGAAGCGCGGGGCTTCGTACCGTGATTCTAGAAACGCTTACCGCCGCTAATTGAATTCAATGACGGGCGCGTTATTTCCAAAGGGGGATCAGTTTCCAGGCAGAAAAGGAAACGATCCCCACTAGGAAACAGATGCTTGCCAAAACCACTTGCCGCTTCTTTGCATTCGGCAATTCCCTAGCTTCAACCGGTAGCTCAACCTTCCAACTGGTTTTGATGGTCATGGCTACATTGGCCGCAGAAAGCCGACTTGCCCGGTTGTCCACATCAATCCAAATCTTACCGGCTTCTGCCATTTGCACTTTAAGCGTACCGCTGGAATCGAATCCGGTTTCCGCCAGAATCGTCCCTTCTAAAGCCTTCCGCACAAGCACTTTCACTTGTCCGTTCCTTTCCTCAACATCGAAGCTCAGAATAAGAGTTGTCTGAGGATTGGCAATCTCGAATGGCATCCGCACAACCTTGGCAGCTTCGACAGGTACAATTTTGTCGAATAGCAAAGCCTTCTGAATTTGACTCATCAGTAGAAATGCAAATAGGAATGTCACTGGATCTGGTGTCTCACTTTCCCACCTACTATTGACATTTTAACTTTCACCTTCGCAATTTGAGATTCCGGCATTGTCATCACATCCGCATCCAGAACTACAAAATCAGCCATCTTTCCAATTTCAAGTGATCCCTTTATCTTCTCTTCAAACGCCGCGTAAGCTCCAGCATAAGTCCAACTTCGCAAAGCTTGGTCGCGAGTCATCTTCTGATCGGGCATCCAACCATTGGCAGGAAATCCCTTCAAATCCTGCCGGGTAATGGCTGCATACAAACCCAGCATTGGGTTTGGCTCCTCAACCGGAAAATCGGAACCATTCGCCACGGGAACTCCCAACTTTAAGAAGCGCTGGGTGGCGTAAGCTCCGGCAATTCTATCTGGCCCCATGCGGGCCTGGGCCCATCGCATGTCACTAGTGCCATGCGTGGATTGAATCGAAGCAATGACGCCGAATTGTCTGAACAGTGCGAAATCCGGGAGAGACACAACCTGAGCATGTTCAATGCGAAATCGCTTGTCATTTGCGCCGCCCAACACCTTGCCATAAGCATCCAAAACTATCCGGTTTGCACGGTCCCCAATAGCGTGCGTATTCACCTGAAAGCCTGCCTTCAAAGCCGCATTGGCCACCCGTTCCACGTCCGATGGCTGCAACATCAGCAAGCCGGTATTCGTCTTGTCGTCAGAATATGGCTGCCAAAAAGCCGCTCCTCTGGATCCCACTGCGCCATCGGCCATTAGCTTGATGCTGCGAATAGTAAGGAAGTCCCCGATCTCAGGACCCGACTTCAAATAGGATTGCCAAAGCGCGCCTTCGCCTCGAATCATCCCGTAAATACGCAGCGGCAATTTGCCCTCAGTAATCAACTCTTTGTAGGCTGCAATTTCCTGTTTCCCAATTCCGGCATCGTGAACCGTTGTCAAGCCCAACCGCGAACATTCCTCAGCGGCTAACAGTAAGCGTCGTTTCACCGTCGCAAAGGATGCCTCGGGAATAACGCGAGACACCAGCCCTTGCGCCTTATCAATCAACACTCCGGTGGGTTCGCCGTGCTGATCTTTAAGAATTTTGCCGCCAGCAGGGTCAGGAGTTTGCGTTGTGATCTTCGCTAATTCCAGTGCTTTGCGATTCACCCAGGCAGCATGTCCATCGACTCGGGTCAGGAACACGGGATGCTCCGGTGCTGCCGCTGAAAGTTCTACATGGGTTGGAAATTGACCTCCCCAATTGGTTTGATCCCAGCTTCGGCCTAAAATCCACTCTCCGGCGCCAATTGTCTTTGCCTTATTTCGTACTAGATTTGCGATTTCAGCTATAGTACCCGTTTTGCGAAAATCGAAGGTTTCCATCTGTGATCCAAGCCCCAACATGTGGCCATGGGAATCGATCAAACCAGGTAGGATGGCTGCGCCACCAGCGTCGATTATCTTTGTTTTGTCAGTGATATGCTGCTGTACCGAATCCCCGATTGCTATGATGAGTCCACCGGCAACAGCCAACTGTTTGGCCTGCGGCTGCTTGGCATTCATGGTGTAAATGTTTGCGTTGACCACCACCAAATCTGCCACTTGCGCCGATGCTAGCACCCCGAACAGAGATAAAATAGAGAACATGGAAGACAGTATGGCATATCCGTCGGTGGACACCACCACCGCAGGCTGGAAGAACATGGTTGCGGCTGTTTGTGCGATCCTGCTGGCTATTTTGTTCCTCAGCGCTGGTGTTTGGAAAATGACGGGGCCCTTCGATTGGGCTGCCAAAATGCGGCAGGCGCTTGTGCCTGGTTCGCTCAGTTTGTTCACCGCCGTCAGTTTCGGCCTTGCGGAAACCTTCGCCGCTATTTTGCTGATCATTCCCCGATTCCGCCGTTGGGGTGCTATTCTCACCGGCCTCATGCTGGTTGCTTTCATGCTATTTGTGGGCATCAATTACAATGCTCTTCGTGGTGCTGATTGTTCCTGCTTTCCTTGGCTGAAACGCTCCATCGGCCCTGGCTTTTTCGTCGGCGATGTCATCATGCTTGTGATGGCGGTTCTGGCTGGTGTTTGGTCGAAGCCCTCCCAGGGAATGCGCACTGCTGCAATGGTGTTGGGCGGTGTTGCTGTTTGTTCGGCCATTGCCTTCGGCATTGATAATGGCCGGCAATCTGGAGCTATGGCTCCGGAGACCATCATGGTTGACGGCAAATCTGTTTCGCTGCACGAGGGAAAAGTGCTGCTCTATTTCTTCGATCCCGAATGTTCCCATTGCTTCGCCGCCGCAAAGCAAATGGCCAAGCACACGTGGGTGGATGTTAAGATTATCGGGTTGCCTTCTCGCGTTCCACAATTCGCTTCCGATTTCATGATTTCCACAAACCTGAAAGCACCGAATTCTCCCGATCACAATGCTTTGAAAAAAGTGTTTCCATTTGGAGATCCGCCATTTGCCGTTCCCCTTGTGAATGGACGCCAGAAGGCATCGCTTGCGCAGTTCGATGAAGTAGAACCTGAAGCAACGCTTCGCAAATTCGGCTTTATCCAATAAAATAAACGAAAGAGTTTCCACACAAAATGATAAAAGGTTTTTCTTCGCCCGAAGGTACCGCTCGATTTGCGTCCCGGTTTCCAGCCCACAAACAGAACGGTTTTTTTCGTGAGGCTGTTCAACGCACTGTTTCATCCATCGGAATCGGTTCCTACCTCGGTGCCACAGACGATGCAGCCGATCGTGGGTATGAGGCTTCCATTGAGACGGCCATCAAAGGTGGCATCAATTTTATTGATACCTCGTTGAACTACCGCAATCAGCAGTCGGAAAAGAATATTGGCGCGGCGCTTGCGCGTATGAGTGCTGCTGGAGAGTTGCAGCGTGACGAAATCATAGTCTGCACCAAGGCTGGTTATCTGGTGCCAGGCGCGATTCCTTCCGTTCCATTGAAGAGTGGAGAATTGGTGGGAAATATCCATTCCATTGCACCAGCTTTTCTAACCGATCAATTGGAACGCAGCTTGACGAACCTTGGGTTGGAAACCATTGACGTTTTCTACCTGCACAATCCTGAAACTCAGTTGAAGCATATCAGCGAAGACCAATTTTACGACCACGTAGGTGCGGCGTTTGCTCAACTGGAAAAACTTTGCGACCAAGGTAAGATTGCTTACTACGGCATTGCCACCTGGGACGGATTGCGCAAGGAAAAACAGCTTTCACTGGAACGCTTTGTGCAAGCCGCGCTCGATGCCGGGGGCCCTCTGCATCGCTTCCGTTTTGCGCAGCTTCCATTAAATTTGGCGATGACCGAGGCCTTCAGCCAACCAACGCAGAGCCTTTCTGGAGTTCCAGCAAACGCATTGAGCTGCGCCGGTCGAATGGGAGTCACCACTATTGGTTCAGCCAGTATTATGCAGAGCCGCTTGGCGGCTGGTTTACCAGAGCACGTCCAGCAAAAGCTTGGATTACAAACCGACGCTCAACGGGCCATTCAATTTAGTCGAAGTACTCCGGGCATGACAATCTCCTTGGTAGGCATGAGCAAACCGGCCCATGTGTCGGAAAATTTGGCGCTTGCCGCTGTTCCACCAACTGAACCAGCCCATTATTTTAAACTCTTTCAAGCATGACCATTCCCGAACCGGTTCACTTCGAGTGGCAAAGTGAGGAGGAACTAGACGCCTTCCTCGCTGCTCTTGAAAATATTCCGGCGGTGTATTGCATTGAAGTCCCCAACGGGAAACCCCTCATTGGGCGAACTACTGTTCTGAAGCGCAGATTGAATCGGTTGTTGGGGGAGCGTGTTGGGCAAGGATCACGCGCTTTGTCACTGCGAGGGCTGGCGAATCAGGTAAGCTATTGGCCGGCTGCCTCGCGCCTGGAATCTTCGCTAACTTTCTATTCGGTTGCCAGGCACTATCATCCAGAAACGTATCGTAAGCTTACCAACCTTCGGTTTCCAAGTTACGTGCGGTTGCTGTTGAACAATACTTTCCCGCGTACGCAAATCACCAGTCAAATGCGCGGCTCTGGTGGCGTAATGTATGGACCGTTTCGTACACGGATTTCCGCCGAAGAGTTTGAACGGGCAGTGCTGGATCTATTTCAACTCAGAAGATGCCAGGAAGACCTGGATCCTCATCCAGACCATCCTGGCTGCATTTATGGGGAGATGAACCTCTGTTTGCGGCCTTGCCAGGCGGTGGTGGGCGTTGCCGAGTATGCCACCGAGGCCGCCCGCATTGAAGACTTCCTGCGCACCAATGGGGAGAGTTTAGTGGAGAGTTTGGAAGTGCAACGGGACCGGCTTAGTCAGAATATGGATTTTGAACAAGCTGCCAGGATTCACAAGCGGCTTGATAAAGTGCAGCAAGTTGCCAGACAACGCGACCCGCTGGCTTTCAGCTTGGATCATCAATATGGTGTGGCCGTGAACCGGACACTGGAACTGAATGCTGTTCAACTCCGTTTTCTGTGGGATGGCGTTTGGCGAGATCGTGTTGACTTCCGGCTTGAAGTGATTGAAGGGCGTCCCGTTTCGTTAGATCAACGGCTGCGCGAAGTTGTGGAGACTGTTCCGAAGTTGGTGGGCACGGTGGCCGAGAAGCAGGAACATCTGGCACTGCTTTGGCGCTGGTATTATTCCAGTTTTCGCGATGGAGAATGGCTTGCATTTGATGGGCCAGCTAGCGTTCCTTACCGGAAACTGGTGAATGCCATCAACCGCACACTGAATCCTCAGCCGTGAATCTTATTTTTGAACGGGAAGATTGTAAACCGGTGTGGTTAGTAAATCTAATGTTACGGACATTGGCTGCAAACCGTTCACCACTTCATTCTTCAGGAAGAATTGCAGCTGAACAGCTGAACCTAGGGACGTTATGCTTACTGGTTTATGTTCAATTCCAGCGATGGAAATAGTTACCTGCTTTAGAGTACCAAAGTTGTCAGGTAAGCCAGTCACAAACATTCCAAGCAACTCGCCTAGCCGGGCTGGCCGGTTTGAATCCACAAGAATTCCAGGACCAGCAATCACCGATGTGATTTGTGTTAGCGGAGCAACGTTGAGGACTATGGGTTGGCTAGATTCTCCATTGGCTTGGAGACGGGCAAGTGCAGGTCCAATCGGCAGGCTAGCTGGAATTGGAAAGCTGATGGAACCGCCAAGAAGAGCGACGCCGGCAATTTGCTGATTGTTGATGAACAAAGTTGGAATGCCGCTGGCCTCAGGTAAGTTCACCACGTTCAAGCTGCCAGTGGAACCGGGTTGATAGGCCTGCACGTTACTTGGTACGGCAATGCTCAATTGCCTTGGATTGGAGCCCACCACCGTGATTCCCTGCGCCTGTGTCAATGTGCGCAAGCCGGTGGATACTCGCATGGAATAAGTTCCTGGCTGGGTATTTGGCGCAACTGCAACATTCACGAAAAGACGGTTCCCATTCACAGTCCAAATCCGTTTCACAAAAAGGTCGGTTGATGAGAAACCAACAGTGGTCTGGCCCTCGGCGAAGGTTGTGTTGATTCCAGTTATTTCGATTACGGATTCAGATCCTGAGGGCAGGGAAGTATTCGGGGCGGATATCGCTATATTCTCTGCACCATCGAAGGCGAAGGTCACTGGTGATTGCACGAACAAGGAGCTTTGCCCATCTGGATTGGCTGCAGTAACCGAAGCGCGATGACCAGCCTGCCCAGCGGGAACAGCAACAACTAACCGGCCTTGATCGTCAATTGATTTGTTAACGCCGGCTTGGCCATCGAACAATATTCGCGTTTCCAGGTTAATTGCAGAGCCGGCCACAGTGACAATAGCCCCTGACGCATCCTGGCCAGAGGTGAGCGAAGTGATTGCAGGAGGCTGTCGAGAAACAACATGAAGACCATTGGGGAGAATGTAAAGCTCACCGTTTCTGGTGAAGATCAGATGTTCAGGACCGTCGGTCACAAGAGGCTTGGCCGACCAATCCACTTGCAGATAATCAGCTGTCGCAGCTCGCAAGTTGGTTGCAGTAAGATCTTCTCCCAACATGGATAGCTGTAAACCAGGAGCCGGTTGACCATTCTGCATAATGCCTTCACCAAGCGCATAGGAAGTATAGCGGTTTCCTGAGGTGTTTAGATGTGCCGGTCGAATGAAAAGTTGACCTGGATAGCTGTAGGTAAGAACATCATAAAGCGTGATGGATGCGCGCCGTTGCACAGAGAAATTCCAGGAAGTTTCAGTTTGGCCTGCTGTCACCGCAGTGGTGGAGATAGGGGTTTTGGATCCTAGAAAAAAGACGCTGTCGAAGGTAGGACCTGCGTCGAATTCACGGTTCAGATTATCCTTCGGGAGCACCAGGCCAATCGTAGGTGGCAACGGACTGACATAAAGATAATAAGCCTGCCCGCCGGGGAGTCCATCAATGCGGTAGGTTCCATCTGGATTCGTATAGCTGCTTACAGCAGGTCCTTTCGCCACAATCGCAGTAACACTGGCAAGCGGCACGCCTGCGCCATTCAGCGTCACGCGTCCAGCAATCGATCCGAAACTATCTTTCACGCCTTTGGTCGGATACAAAGTGGAGATGCCGGCAATGTCGTCACTTGTTAGAGGCTTTGACTTCGTGGTTGTCCGTTGCGCATCTTGACTCATAGCACCAGCGGACATGGAATGCTGCAAGCCCAAAGCGTGGCCTAATTCGTGGACCGCAGTTTGAAAGAACCCTTCGGACCAGGACGGGCGCAGCGAAAGATCCTTTCGCAGGATCACTTGAGATCGAAGAATTGGAATAAAATTGCCTGCTGTTGAATTCACTTGATCGCCCCGAACTATGGGTCCGCCACGACCGAAAACGCCAGGCTCCAAATCATCAAAAATGACGTCGATGCCTGGAGTGTTCTGTGGGACCGAATTGGTTAGGAATCCACCAAAACGAACTCGCAAGTCCGAAGTATCGACCGCGTTCCAGACGTTTGCTGCGGCACGAATTTGGCTGACCAGTGATTGATAATTATCACCGTCGGCATATTTAGTAGGGCCCTGATCGGAAATCAGGAATGTGACCGTTTTTTCGGGAAGGGCATTTAGGTCGAACCGTTCCACAATGGGATTGAAATTGCCGGTCCGACTGGGATAGTGAACAAAAAAGTAATAAGCGTCGGCGACTGAGGAAAGAAGCATCATTCCTGTCACCAGCGCCGTAACTCTCTTGGTTTGAAACATCTATTCCTTCACCACTCCCAAACGACGGCGCAATTCTGAAAGCGACATGCGAAATCCAGTATCGGTTTGAGGAATCAAAGTTGTTCGGTCAAGAACGGTTGCATCTGATATTGCGTTCCTGGAAATGAACTGTTCGCCATTGGAGCTTTTCTGTAGATCAAATGCGCCTTGTTGCATTCCGATGACGTGAATCAGGCCCTTAGGAGATTTCCAAAGAAACAGGACCATTTCAGCGCCCACTTGCAATCGGGGAGCACCTGCAACGGCCTGGGACAAACCATTAGAGGAGCCTCCGGGGACTAAGACTTCCAGCGCTGGACCGGATGAACCCTTTAGTATTTCAAGCACTTGCAAAGAATACTTCGTGTAAATTGTACGACCGGAAAGCATTCCAGCACCGCTTTGGATTCGGCCACGGACCACAAATGTGGATTGGGCGATCATCTGGTCCATAGACAGCCGCTCCAGCGTAGTGGCTGCTAAGCTTGCCACTGTCAGAACGGAAATTGCCAGCAATCGCATATTCACTCGCAGATTAAATAGCAAATGAAGTACCAAAACCCAACGTGTTTAATTACAACGATTTGTAGTATCCAGTGTCAAAAGTTTGGGTAGGAGTGACACGCCTTTGGGGATTCCTGCCACAACTCTCTCTTTAATTGCGGGCTTCGTGGCAAACAGTGCAATCGTTGGATGCTTTGTTCCGGCGGTGGCAATCCATACAATCTCCCATAGCGATGCCCGCCTCTTTGAACAGCCTATCCCGCTGAGCTACTTCCCCATGGCAGGTTTTGCACTCAGCACCGCCTTCCAAATGGGTCTTGTGACTAAAAAAGACGAAGCCAGGTAACAGATAAACTCGCTTCCAGGGGACAGTTCGCTTTGCTTCATGGAATTCTGCCAACTTTGCGATCTGGGGGGATTCCTTTTTGATACTCTGATGGCATGCCATGCATTTGGCAGTGGCAGGAATGCCCATGAACTCACCAGGATCCTTGTTTTCATGGCAGTCTTTGCATTTCAAACCAAACGAAAGATGGGTTTTGTGGCTGTAGGCAATGGGCTGCTCGGGTCCTTGAGGGACGGTTGCTGTTTGAAAGAAAGCTAAGAACAGAAGAGAAGTCCAATCCATCTACAAATTCCCCTTGCTCTTCTGATCCAGAATAAACTCGCTAGCCCTCATCGTCAGCGAAAGGATGGTGAGGGTAGGATTTTGCGCCCCGCCACTGACGAAACTAGATCCATCGGTGACAAAAAGATTCTTCACGTCGTGGGTTTGATTCCACTTGTTCAGCACGCTGGTCTTAGGATTATCACCCATTCGACATGTTCCTAATTCATGGATGCTTTCACCGGGAGGAACGACTTGCTTATGTGAAGCGAGAATTTCAAAGCCTGCGCCCTTGGCCATTTCAATTCCCATGTTCTTTGCATCCTCCGCCATATTGAATTCGTTGCTGGTGTAGCGGTGTTCAATATGCAGACAGGGAATGTCCCAGGCATCTCGCAGGGTGGGATGAATGCTCACCTGATTTTCCTTACGAGGCAGAACTTCTCCCATGGTTGTCATAGAAAAGCAGATGCCATTCACCGCATAGAATTTGTTGTAGAAGTCCCCTCCATAGGCGTTGATTTGGGCCGGTTGAGGGCCGCCGCCGCTATGGAAATCGTAAGTGTAGCCGCGGAGGAACTTGGGGTGCTTTTCCTTAACATTGCGAAAACGTACTATGTACCCGCCGCCGCCGATCAGATTGCGGGGACCCTTACCACCGCGGGCTTCAGGAACAACAGCGGTTACTGTGTTTTTAACGTAGATTTGGTCAAACAGATAGTGACCCAGAATGCCGCTGGAATTGGCCAAACCGTTGGGAAAGCGCGGTGATTTGGAATTCAAAAGCAGTCGTGTGGATTCAAGCGTTGAGGCTCCAACAATCACCAGTTTTGCCGGGACATGATATTCACGTTTGTTGCGCCGGTCAATGAAATTCGCACCGTTGGCCAAGCCGGTTTTTGGATCCACTGTGATTTCCCGGACAATGGAATCCGGCACAATCTTCAAATTGCCAGTGGCTAATGCATCGGGAAGCAGCAGATTCAAAGAACTAGCAAGAGTTCCCGTTGCTCGGCGGGCTTTGGTGGTGGGCACTCCCAGTTTTTTAGCGGATTCAATGAAGCGCTGGACGCTTAGGCTGTCGTTGCTTTCATCGGCAATCAATTTACCGTCTGGAAGCTGCGGTAGGCCTTCGTTTCTGCCGGAAACTCGAAACAGGGGCTCGCACCGGTCATAGAACGGAGACAGTTCTTCCAGGGAAATTGGCCAATTATCGCCGTATCCGTCGTGATCCTTCCCCTTGAACTCGAAGTTGGACAAGCGCCAGCAGGCTCGTCCCCAGCGATTCATTTTGCCGCCGATCATGCGAATGCGAACCCAATAATAGGGATCGTCTTCGGGATGGGAGTAGGGATTCTTTTCTTCGTCAATCCACATATTGGCGTCAAATTCGGAGGCTTGAGTGATGTGGGGAAAGCGATTGGGCCGGTTAAATCCGCGATAGGGAAGTTCCCAGACCCCTTTCATAGAGCGCTGTTTTTCGAAATCGACAGATGGGCCGGCATCAAGCATCAGGCATTTTACGCCAGCTTTGGAGAGGATGTAAGCAGCCATGCCGCCAGATGCGCCAGAGCCAATTATTAAGACATCGTGGTCAGTTTTCATATAAATTAATCTCTCCAAAAACAAAAACTGGGGACTGCTAGGATGATACGGCTGGTTCAGTGGAAAGTAGTAAACTTCCACAACGCACTCTAAGTGCAAAAGGAGAAGCAGCCATGACTAAGGAGAATTGAACCAGCCGTATCATCCTAATCTGTCCCCAGTTTAAAGTTTCTAATCCAACACATGCCAGTAGGGGTTCTGGCCGGAGCCGCGCCTGCTGCCCTGCGCGTCGGCGAACTGTTTGGAATTAATAGTTGCTCGAAAAAAGTCGTCCTTGGCTTCGCGAAGGAAACGGGCGAAATCGTCTTTGGGAGCATTGTAGGTCCAAGGTTCGCTTAGAGGGGCCAGAACAACTTTCACCTGCTCAGCGGTCATTTCCGCGAATCCTCGCTGCTTTAGATGGTCGAGTCCTGTCCGATACAATTTCTGCCGGGCAGCAGGGGATTGCGACAAATAGAAATCCAGGAATTCCGGTGCTTCAGCTCCTATGGCACCAGGCATTGGGCCGTGCTGTGGAAAAAGCAAATCCCCTAACCGTCGCAGGGCTGCAAATTGGTCCTTCGAGAAAAAATGGAGTGCCGGTTCTCCCACAGAATCAAGGCCCGTAACTTCAAGATTCTGTCTTTCTGGAGAGCCAGTTGGTGGAACGGCTTGGGCTTGTGCGCTTTGTTGGGAAGCAACCGCAGTTGCGGCTGGAATGGCGGCTATCGATTGTATCCAGCGTCTTCGTGGAATTTGACCTGACATATTCAAGTATTAGCATACAGTGGCTTAAAACTCTTCGCCATAATGCCGATAAGAAACGCTGAATGAATACTCTGGAAAATCCTCCGGCGCAGATATCATCGGTACCAAACGTCCTGATTGGGGAACGGCCTTTGCGAGCAGTCCTGATAGCTCATAGCGCTTGGCAGCAGAAGCAGCCGGGTGGTGTTCGGGCTGATCTCACGGGCGGGAGCTTTAGCGATCTAAAGCTCCCCCACATGAACATTGCAGGGGCAATTCTCCGCAGTTCCAATTGGCTAAATACGGAGTTGGCGGGTGCGAACCTCTCCGAAGCACTTCTGGACCAAGCAGATTTTCGGCAAGCTATGCTAGCGCAAACTGATTTTACTGGTGCCGATTTATCGAACACCAATTTCGAGGGATCTTGGTTGCGGATGGCGGACCTTTCGGAAACAACTTTGTCTGCCGCGAATTTCCACAGGGCAAGAATGGAAGGGGCACGTATGTTGGAAGCAAAGGTCCACGAATCAAATTTTACTCAGGCCGAACTACGCTCCACGGGCTGGCATCAGTCTCGAATCTTCAGATGCCAATTCAGTGATGCAGACCTTGAAGGCGCTCTGTTCTACAACGCGAGACTCCAATTTAGCCGGCTCGTCAGTATTCGCGGAGTTGGGTGCAATTTTTCCAATGCAACGGTGCAGGATTGCGAATTTCTGAGGGCGAATTTCACAGCCGGCAAGTTCAATAGAACGAAATTGGAACGCAACAACTTCAGAGACGCGAATTTTAGAAATGCCGATTTCCGCGAAGCAAGAATAAATGGTTCCTCTTTCCAGGACGCTGTTTTTGAAGGTGCTCGATTTGAAGGGGCTAACTGCATGGGTGCCGATTTCCGGGGAACGAACTTGAAGGGCGCCCGGGAATTAAGTCCGGAGATGCTTTCACAGTCCAGAACAGATCGAGATTCAATTCTACCCAACGGGTCTTATGGGCCCTATTGCAAAGGTTCCGGGGCAGAGCGGCCTGCGATTCGCTGATCGGATTTCGGTTCCGAAGCAATAAAGAGTGCCTTCAGGTCCAAGGAATCATAAAACTGAGCCTTCATCACCGATAGGCTCAGCATTAAACAAGCCATAGCTAAAAAAAAGACCTCTGTTTCAATTACGGAAAGCGTCCCCTTCCAGGAACCGAACCACCGACCGTAAACCAATTCAATGTGTACCCAATATACAGCCATGCTGGCCTTGCCTATTTGAGACACCCAACTCCAAGTGCTTGCCGGAAAGGTGCTGGTCCATAAAAAGGCTGCTGCGACCAGCAGAAGACAAATGCCGGTTTTGATTAGTACCAAGCCTGGTCCGTCCACCCAAAAAATAGAATTCTCATAGAGGGAATAGGGCAGGTTTGAAAAATACTGAGAACCGAAAATGAGTGGTGTTCCAATTAATGCCGCCCATGCTACTAACCACGGCACTTTTTCTGGAGTAGAAAGCCGGAGGGCTGTGCCCCCGGCGATTCCAAATGAAACATATGCTGCCCAGGGGAAAAAAGTGAAGAACCGGGCATCGGGCACAATATAATGCTTTAGAGTTTCGTTAGGCCATTGCCACGGAGAGTTGGTGACCAAAGGTGCAAGGAAAGTGATTGCTAAGCCGATCAGCAGTGCGGAGCGTCCACGGGCTGCACCAGGTATGAATATCAGGAAACTGTGGAAAGTTAAAGCCAATCCCATGCAGTTTAAGATATCCACGGTGAATAGATCGTCGATACTGGTTTGTCCCCAACCGAACAAGTAAAGTTGAAGGCGAAATAGAAACGCCATCACCCACAAATATCCCGCCCGGCGCAGGGCTTTGAACAGCCTATGCATTGGCGACATCTGTTGACGTTCTGCCCCATCCATTAGGAAGGCGAGCGTCACACCAGTAAGGAATAAGAAGGCAGCCGGGGGAAACCCTCCGATGAATTGCGAGAGCACGAAGTGGCTCTGCTCCTGCAATTTCACGTTAGTGAAAGAGTGCGATACGTGCCCATGAAGCATCATCACTGCCGCAAAGCCTCTGGCCCAATCCAGGAACTCCATTCGAGCGGCTTTCTTCTTTTTGATGAATTCCATCCGGAAACTTGCTCAATCCTTCAATGGAAATTCGCGCTTTACGTTCTTTGGCAACTTCAACGTCACATCGGCCTCGGATAACACGGGGTTCATGCGGATTTCTGAATACGTTGACATTTCAAAATCGCCGCTTGGTTTGTGAAACTTCTGTTGAATGGGATAGCCTTCCGTCAAGGGAATCCACATTTCCACTTTCTTCAAGTGTTCTAACACTGCAGCCTTTTTGGGAAGCAATTCGATTCGGGTGGCTAGTTTGCCGTTGATCGTCTCTTCGCCCGTAACTTTCAAGGTATAACCAGATTCCAGTTCCTTTGAGGAACTGCCGAAGCCAAGAAGCATGAATTGATCCACCAGATTCGCATACTTACCCAAATCCACTTCCTGAACAGTGGCTATCTTCGGCAAGAAATTCTCATACTTGCGGCGGCCGATGGTGGTGGATCGCGGAGCAGGTTCCAAAACATCAATCTTGATACGGGTGTCGCCCGCTTTCACTCGCTTAATCGCTATGGTACCGGTTTCTTCCGTCTTGTCCTTGATCACAGCCGTATAGCTGACTCGTTTGATTTTGGCCGTTAGTCCCTTAAACTGGGCGGCCGATTGGTCTAGGCGAGCTTCAACGCCACTCAGAGGCTCAACCGCCTGTAGAGGAAGACTTACCAGGAAACCTAACAGAAAAGGGATGATCACTAGACGTTGTCTCACAACATCTGTGATGCGCGGCATCGTCATCAGGTTACTTCTCAGGCCGAGTATGGGCGATATAGCCCCTCACAGTGTTGTCTTCAATAATGGGTGTGAGGTCGAACAGGACCTGCTTTTTTTCCATTTTCTTATGGAGCATTTCACCAACACGCTTCAGTCGCTCAGGTTCAGGAATGGTTTCAAGCAACGACCGCCCAATCCAGAAGCGGTGATCTGCTCCATCGGTTGGCAGCATCACGATGCTAGAGGCAATCGGCTGATCGTGAAAAAGGTACTTTGGCGTCAGAAATATGAAGCTGAGGATTCCAATTACCATCACGTCATACTGCCATCCACCACGAGGGTAGTCCCACAAGATGAAGCGTTTCAGGGCTGTAAGCATCTTCTCTTCAGTGTAGCAATCCGAAGGCTACGATTGACAGATCATCCCCACCAGATTTCCCCGGGCGCTAAGTTTCTGCGTGCAACATCTTCGTTCAATTCCAAACCATATCCAGGCTTGTCGCCAATAGTCAAATATCCGTCCTTGATAATAGGACCATCGTAGACAATTAAATCTTGCCACCAATCAATATACTTCGCCAGTTCGTGAACACGAAATGTACGCATGCTTGCTGCGGCGTGGGCTGATGCGATTGTTCCAATTGGACTAGCCGGATTGTGTGCTGCCGTCCAGATGTAATACATATCAGCATGGTCGTGAATGCGTTTCGATTCCAACAAACCACCGCTTTTGGGTATGTCAATGTGAACCGCATCACAGGCTTGCATCTCAATTAGTTTGCGGAATCCGTGCTTTGTGTATAGATTCTCGCCAGTGCAAACGGGAACATCAATGGCATGGGTCACAAGCGCCATTGCTTCAATATTGTCCGGTGGAACTGGATCTTCAATCCACATCGGCTTCACGTGCTCAATAGCTTTTGCCATTTTTATGGCATCCCGTGTATCACATCGCCAAGGTGCTCCCACGGCGAAATCAATGTCCGGTCCAAGTTCTTCATGGACCCATTCCATTCCTTGAGTGATGCGCCGAAGATCCTTCGCTGTTAAGTTGCGGTTATATGGGTCATGACCAACTTCCTTAAATTCAGGATCGGCTGCCACTGGAATTCCATCTCCTTGAAATTTGAACGCAGTCCAGCCGAACTTTTCAGCGCGCGCTTAGCAATCGCGTCTTTGTAGGCCGCCTTGCTATCAATTGGATTGATGGTTTGCAGTGTCCTGTAAAATCGAACCTTGTCGCGAAACTTGCCGCCCAAGAGATTTACGGCGGGTGTGTTTAATAGCCGCCCAGCCAAATCCCAGAGTGTCCCGCTGGCAGCAGTTACGGTGACTCCGCCAATAGCGCCTGCGCCTGCGCTTCACATTAGTATTTTTGTGTATAACTTGTCCACGTTCAATGGATCTTCGCCGATCAACAGAGGCTTCAGGCGCTTAAGGATCAAATCCTTTACGCCGGGACCCCAGTATGCCTCGCCGATTGCATAGACTCCTGAATCGGTCTCAATCTTTACCAGGTTCCAATCCCAAGTTCCACGGACGATCATCACCTTCACATCGGTGATCTTCACCTTTCCACGCAGTGGTTCCGCTTTCAAGTGAGCGGCAGCGCGATTGCACCGCCCGCCAATGCCGTCAGAAATTCTCTTCTCTTCATCGGGGATTCTCTCCTGTTCATTCGCTACCCTTCACCCAATTCTCTGTAAAACTCACATGGTTGATTTCCGTTCTTCCTTTGGAAGTATAGACGATGTGGATCTTCCCATCTCTGGCTTGAAACGCGACAGGGTATGCGTATCCATCTTGCTTGGTCCCTGCGTTTCTTTTGGAACGATACGTTTTGTCTCCATCCTATCTCAGAGCAACTGTCAACGGTACGCGTTCCGTACCGCTGTCGTTATAGACCAGTAGCAAGTTCCCACTGGCCAATTTCAGAAAATCCACTGCTGAATTTGGATTCGGAAATGTAGAATCCTTACCTTCGCTCCATGTCCGTCCCCCATCGTGCGATTCAGAACGAACCAACCATCCTTCCGTGCCTTTTCCATATCCCCCGCCACGACGGCAATAGGCCACCAGGAAATCTTTGGTCACTTGCACCGGCGCTGGTTGAATGTTTCCTTTCGCTGATCGAATCACACCACTGGCTTGCCATTCACCGCCAGCCTTAGGATTGAATCGAAGGAATTTGGAAGTGCTTTCCGGGCTAACAATTTCCCGGTCCTCTCCAGTTTCGTGATAAATCGGCAACAGGTAATCGCCATTGGAAAGAACAATGGGTTTGTTGCGAACCATCATCCCCGCTTCTTGTGCAACTACAAAACTGTCGGACCAGGTTTCGCCGTTGTCACGGGAAATCTTGGCTTGGATTCGCGAAGTAGACCATGTTTCGCCATAGCGCACCACATAAAATAGCCAAATCATTCCGTCAGGCGATTGCCAAATTACTCCGTTGCCAACAGAACGAAATGGATCTGTAGCCAATAGTTTGGGTGCTGTCCAAACAGTAGTGCCTTTCTTTTTGCGCGATCCAAACACTGCGGTCTTTACCGCATATTCGCCAGCACCTCCGTAGTAGACAAGATAAATATCGCCATTCTGTAACTCTGTGGCGCAAGCTGGATGTTTGTAAGGGCCTGTGGCTACTTCTTTGCCAAAGACCTTTTCAACTGGTAAATCAGCAGCTTGCAGCGTCAAAAGAACAGCTAGGGATGCGACTGTAAATTTCATGAGTGTTGGTACGGTATTCTAACACTCTGTGCCAGCTTACAATTCAACCAAAGCGATTATCCGGACGAAGGCCCCTGTGAGAATCTGCGATAACGGAGGTTGGACGGACACTTGGTTCGCGCGCTATGGTTCGGTGTTTCACGTTGCGGTTTCACCTTTTGTTGAAGTCGAATTAGAAGTTCAGGCTCGGTCTGATTCTGCGGCAATCACAATTAATGCCTTGGATTATGGAGATGTTTATTCCATTGAAAGACCCAATGGCATTTACCAGCGGCACAAACTTTTGGAAGCAGCATTCGATCTTATTCCCATTCCTTCGGACGTTTCGGTGAAAGCATCCATCCATTGCGACGTGCCGGGCGGCTGCTCCACGGGCACTTCCGCCGCTGTCACAGTGGCGTTACTAGGTGCACTTGATTGCCTCACGCCCGGTCGTATGACGCAGTCGCAGCTAGCCAAAGCGGCACATCGCGCGGAGTTTGAATTGCTCGGTCAACAGAGCGGCATTCAGGACTAGATCGCTTCAGCATATGGGGGAATCAACTTCATCGAGATGTACGATTATCCTAATGCAAACGTCACCCAAATTAACGTGGAATCAACGTTTCTAGAAGAACTGGAACAGCGTCTTGATTTGTTCTAAGTGGAGCTGCGCACGATTCATCTGAAGTTCATCAGATGGTAATTCGAGGCTTAGAAAATGAAGGTCCTGATTGTGCAAAATTAACTCCGCTACGATTGACCGCTGCCCAATCGCGCGACGCAGTCCTTTCCGGCGACTTCGCCGTGCTAGGACAAGCCATGACAACAAGTACCCGCGCCCAGGAAAATTTGCACGCTGATCTGATTGGCAAGCACCACCGTGCGATGATCGAAATTGCACAAGCTCACAAAGCACTTGGATGGAAAGTGAATGGAGCAGGTGGAAGTGGCGGTTCATTAGCAGTTCTGAGCAATGGTGATCGATCCGCGCGGGAAGCCATGGTTAAAGAAATCGGGCAGCACAATGTGAACTTCCGGCATATTCCAATTCGCCTCTCAGACAATGGTTTTGTGATTTGTAGTGAACAAGGAGAACAAAAATGAAAGCATGGTTGGTACACGCTTGGGGTGAGCCGGAAGATATGGTTTGGAGCGATGTGCCTGTGCCCAATCCTGGTCCTGGGGAGATTCGAATCAAGGTGGTTGCGGCCGCTTTGAACTTCTTTGACGTTCTGCAAGTGCAAGGCAAGTACCAGGTGAAGCCCCCGTTTCCATTCACTCCAGGCGCTGAGGTTTCAGGTATGGTCGATGCTGTTGGCGATGGCGTACCGAATTGGGCTATTGGAACTCGCGTAGTCGCTTTACCCTCTGGTGGTTCATTTGCGGAATATTGTCTGGCACCCTCCACCAAGGTAATGCCCATGCCGGCCAGCATGGATTTCGCCGAGGCAGCCGCGCTCCCAATTGTTTACCAGACATCACTGTTCGCTTTGGAGGCCCGCGGAAGGCTTCAGGAAAATGAGTGGTTGCTAGTTCACGCTGGGGCCAGCGGCGTAGGCATGAGCGCAATTCAATTGGGCAAGGCAATGGGCGCGCACGTAATTGCCACTGCTTCAACCGATGCGAAACGGAAATTTGCAACCGAACAAGGCGCAGAGTTCGTGTTGGATTATACAAACCCAAGTTGGGTGGATGAGGTTAAGCGGTTGACCGGCGGACGCGGTGCCGACGTGATTTACGATCCGGTCGGCGGCGACATTTTCGATTTATCGAACAAATGCATTGCCCCATTCGGACGTCATCTGGTGATTGGTTTCGCCTCGGGCCGCATTCCTACTTTGGCCGCAAATCGGGCCTTGCTGAAAAATATGTCGCTGGTGGGTGTGTTTTGGGGTGGTCACGTTGCTGCAAATCCTAACTACCCCGGTGAAGCGCACGCAGCATTAATGCGCTTGTACGAAGTTGGCAAGATCAAGCCTGTTGTTGGTGCACGCGGCACATTGAAAGATATTCCAGAAATGCTGCGCAGTCTTGCCAACCGTTCCGTAGCGGGTAAAGCAGTGGTGTTGGCATAGCCTTCACCACAAATAATCTTTTGCAATGTTCCGTCTCTCGTGCGAATCCAATACATGAACTACACGCACTCGTTTAAGTTTCGTCGGTGACAATTGCCCCATAGGAATGTAGATAATCTGACGCCCCAGCTTTGCGGCGATTGAGCGGAACACAGTTCGTGGTGGCTTGTTGGCAACATAGACCACGTTACGTTCCACTGAATAATCCAGCGCAGCCATCAACAGCCGCTCAGGTTTGGTTTCAGCAAAATCGTAATCCGGGTCGCTCCAAATATCGAACATTCGCCGAGGAGGCAGGGTCATTAAGTAACCGCCATACTCTGCTCGACCAATGCCGGGCCCAATCACTTTTTCAAACGGGTGAGTGGAATAAAAAGCCATGTCGCTTTCATTTTGGTTTTCGCCCAACCAAGTTGTCAGGTATGTGTACTTGTCTTCCCGGTCCTCATCGAAAACAACCACCACTGCGCCAACCTCTCCGGAACTGCGGGATTGTTCCTGAACGTAGATCTTTCCTTCGTGCCAATTTCGGATCGTCTCCCGAATGTCCACGCCATCTAAAATAGAAGTCGTAAATTTCTCTGTTCGAGATTGATCTGACGAGAGAATGCTCTTCGCTTTTTGCTTTAAAACACGGCTGTAGTCTTCAATCACCAAATCTTCCGGCGGGAAGGAACAAATCGATGTTCCATCCAATTGAGAAGTCCATTCTCCTGCTGTCTTTTCCTTCTTTCGGCCTTTCAAAGTGGCAGGTTTCAATCGTTGCTTGGGGCGGGGAAGCCGCCGCTGCAACCGGATGCGGCGAGTATTCAGAAACATCTCATCGGCAGATACTCTAACCGTTTCCATATCTGCACAATAATCGCGCTGAAATTCGTAGCGATTCGCCAATTCCCAAACTTCCCATGCGTAGTTATCATCGACGATGGATCGCGAAGCAGTTGTGAGGTCGAACAAGCCACAAACCAATTGCTGTTCAACTTGCGCTAGATTTCTTGTGAACCGCGACAGCAATCTGCGATGCCAAGGTGCAACTTTGTCGCCCGTGTTTGCTTCGTAGAATAATTCTGCCTCTTTCAAAAGCGCGAAGTTCACATGACGCCGATCAATATACTCCGACTCTTGTCCGCCAATTCGCCATGCTTCGTAGCGTGCCTGGTGATAGGGATAGTCCGTTGTCACCTCAGCTAAACAATCCGGATGCAAGTTCAGAATTTGAACTTCAGAGGCGGCAATTGCTTCTTCTGGCGGCTCTTCTTGTGGCACCTCCATCGCATCCAAAAGTGCGTCCAAAAGGTTCAGAGAAATAACTACGAAAATGGTTGCAGACGGGTCTGTGCCTTGCAAACGATAAGCCATGCCCGCAGCGTGGATTTCCATTTCGCGCGAACGTTCCGGCCTGTGCAATCTCCACTGTTCTATATAGGCGTCCATTCCGATGGAATGGATGGAATAGGCATCTGGATAGTGGCCCGAAACGTGTGGCCGCTTTCCTAAACTGGGCTCAATAAAGAGCAATTCACACTCGATCGCGTCAGCGGTGCGAAGTGCTTCCACAAAAGGATCCGCAGGCTCGAAGGGGACAAAAATCATGGAGTCTTCTTCCAGCGCATTTGTCACTGGCTCAGGAAAGACTACCACGGACATTTCCGGCAATCTTCGCACTGCCTGCATCACGTGGCCTTCCAATACTTGTGGCAGTTCCACAGCAACTACTTTCGGATTTTGTTTTAGGATTTCGCCACGCACAGCCGCTGCGAATTCCGTCTTGCCGGGTACTACCGGGAAGTAGGTGAACCGTCCGCGCCGTAAGCTGGAAAATGGATCTATGAAACAACCCGGCAGACCGCGGCGGTCAGATTCCATTGGATAGTCTTGCGGGGTTTGTGGACTTGCCGGGGTGCTTTGGCTAACAG
>JAYUSZ010000093.1:0-14149 GCA_043755435.1 Bryobacterales bacterium
GTGGGACCTTTCAAACGGGCCACGGAATCATCGGTGTTTAAGGCCAATATTAAGATATCGCCTAAGGAACGTGCTGATTCCAGCAAGCGGATATGGCCAGGATGCAGCAGATCGTAGCATCCATTTGTGAAGACAACCATTTTGCCTGCCAGCTTCCACTTGGCTCTGGCGGCTACCAATTCTTCCCGGTTCAAGAAAACACCCATGTCCTACTATTCTACTGGTTGCCCGGGTGATGAGATAATTTGAATTCATGTCTACCACGGGCGTTCATTTTGCTTTGAATCCAGAACAGGCCACCGAATTGTTGGCAGCCAAAGATGACGAAGCTCTTCTTAACTTTCTAGAACAAATAGAAGAGACCTGGGACGAAGAATGGCTGGTGAAGACCGACCATGCCTGGGATGCCATTCATCGCTGTTTAACCGATGGGCGATTAGGTTCGGAGAATGGGGAATATCCGAATCGGCTAGCCGTAATTGGTGGACGTCAGCTATATACTGGCGACGATTATTTGATCACGTTTGTTTCGCCGAAAGAAGTGGAAGACGTAGCGGCTTCGCTGCAATTGGTGAATAACAAGACGATGTGCGATAAGTTTTTTCTGATCGACAAGGATGACTACGGAGACGAAAAGTCAAAAGAAGCCTTTGATATTATCTGGGCTCATTTTGAGGCTCTGCGTGCGTTTTTTCAGAAAGCGGCTGCTGCTAAAAGGCCAGTCGTATTTACCGTAGATCTTATTGATTTTGCTTAGAATCCTTAGCTTGCCTTGGCTTTCTTGATTTCTTCAATCAGCGCTGGGACAACTTCAAACAGATCGCCAACAATGCCGTAATCTGCCACTTCAAAGATCGGTGCGTTGGCATCCTTGTTGATGGCCACAATGCACTTTGCACCCTTCATACCCACAAGATGCTGAATGGCTCCGCTGATGCCAACCGCCAAATAAACTTTTGGAGAAACCGTTTGGCCTGAACTTCCCACTTGGCGTTCCATGGGGAGCCAGCCGTTGTCTATGATTGGCCTGGAAGCGGCCAACTCAGCGCCAAGGGTTTTGGCCAACTCTTCCACCAATGGAATGTTTTCTTTTTCTTTGATGCCGCGGCCAACACTGACGATTAATTCAGCGGCAGTAAGATCCACCGCCCGAGTGGCTTCGCGGAATGGAGCCTCTGGTTTTGAACGCATTGCAGTAGCATCGTAGGAAGGCGTGAAGGCTTCAATAGTTGCGCTGCCCGCTTCCAGCGCATCAACCCGGTAAGACCCGGCCTGCACTGAGATGAACTGCGGTCCGTCACCAAGGATCTGCATGTCTATATTGAGCTTGCCCTGAAATAATTGGCGGACCAACACTAATCCACCATTCTCGACACGGCACTTAACGGCGTCGCTGATCAAAACGCGTCCAAAACGCGTGGCCAGTTTCGGGGCGAAATCGCGGACCTGATAGGTGTGAGGGAACAGGACAATTGTCGGATTAACGTGACGAATCAATTGCTCGAAAGCCGCAGTGTAAGCTTCCGCTGTGTAGTCGATTGCTGGTATAGCGAAAACACGATCCAGCTTTTTCTCGGCGGCATCTTTAGCGTCGCCAATGACCGCTGCCGCAACTGGAAGTCCAAGGGCAGCACTGAGCTCTTGGCCAGCAGCCAAGGTTTCCCAACCCATACGATGCCAGTTTCCATTAGCCTGTTCGAGGATGACAAGAATACTCATATCACACGTACCTCGAATTTTAGTTTTTCAACCAGTTTCGCTGCCGCTTCTTTGGCTGGACCATCAAAAATTTGAGCCTGTTTGGTTCGGCCCGGAACGTAAACTCTCAATCGAGCCACTTGGGGAGTACTGGTTGCTCCAAGACTGTCTACGGACAACGACTTCACTTCTTTCGTTTTCGCTTTCTTAATGCCCATCAAGGTGGCGTAGCGAAGCTTGTTGATGCCGCTTTGAATCGTTAGCACTGCGGGCAAGGGCATCGTGACATGCTGGAACCAACCGTCTTCCAACTCCCGTTTCACACGGATGGCGTTATCTATCTTATCCACGGCCATGATGATGGTGCCATGCGGGACGCCCATCAGTTCAGCCATGATCACGCCGGTTTGCCCGGAGCCCAAGTCATCCGATTGCAACCCAGTAAGGATCAGATCGGGCTTTTCGGCATCTGCTGCTGCTGCCAGCAGTTTCGATAAGGCTAGAGTGTCCAGCGAATCGAAGTCATCGCCTTCAATGTGGATCGCCCGGTCAGCTCCTTTGGCCAAGGCTTCGCGAATGGTTTGTGAGGCACGCGAAGGCCCAGCGCACAAAGCCACTACTTCACCACCATGCTTTTCTTTCAATTGAAGCGCCTCTTCTAGCGCGTAGGCATCCGGCTCATTGATTTCGTAGGTTAAATCAGCTTCGTCCACCCATTGGGCGGAGGCATTGACTCGAATCGAGGAATCACGTGAGGGCACCTGTTTGATGGCGACCAATATTTTCATAAAACTATTCCGTGTATCGCTTAAAAATTAAACTACCGTTGGTTCCACCAAAGCCAAATGAATTAGACAATGCATAGTCTATTTTCATTGGCCGCGCAACGTTGGGAACATAATCCAGATCGCAACCTTCGGAAGGATTTTCCAGGTTGATTGTGGGCGGGGCGATTTGATCACGAATCGCCAGAACCGTAATTCCAGCTTCTAATCCACCCGCTCCGCCCAACAAATGGCCGGTCATGGATTTTGTGGAACTGACAGCAACCTTCGAAGCATGTTCACCAAAGCACCGCTTAATGGCGATGGTCTCAATACGGTCGCCAACTTCAGTACTGGTGCCATGGGCGTTGATGTAGTCAATGCTCGCCGGGCTAATGCCAGCATCCTTCATAGCGGCCCGCATCACGCGATAAGCGCCGTCGCCATCCTCGGCTGGTGAAGTAATGTGAAATGCATCGGCACCCATGCCGTAGCCGACAATTTCCGCCAGAATATTCGCACCGCGATTTTTTGCGAATTCCAATTCTTCCAGCAAAAGGATACCGGCACCCTCGCCAATTACGAAGCCATCACGATCACGATCCCAGGGTCTCGACGCCCGTTGCGGTTCGTCGTTGCGAGTAGACAAAGCTCGCATGGCGGCAAACCCGCCAACGCCCAAAGGAGTGATTGTTGCTTCCGCTCCGCCACAAATCATGGCATCGGCTGCGCCCCTTTCAATTAACTTGAAAGAATCACCTACTGCGTGAGCCCCGGTAGTGCAGGCAGTTGCTGTAGCTGAATTAGGACCTTTGGCTCCTGTGCGGATCGAAATATAGCCTGAAGCGAGATTGATAATACTCGCAGGAATGAAGAAAGGGGAAATTTTGCTGGGACCACCTTCCAGCAATTTTTTGTGTTCGCGCTCAATTACCTCGAACCCACCAATGCCTGAGCCGACATAAATGCCAACTTGTTCGGCGATTTCCGGAGTAACTTTGAAGCTAGCCATGTTCATGGCAAAATCAGAAGCTGCAATGGCGAAGTGCATGAACCTCGCCATTTTCTTTACTTCTTTTTTTTCGATGAAGTCGTTGGGGTCGAATCCATTCACCTCACCAGCGATCTTGCAAGTATGCTGCGTAGTATCGAAAGCAGTGATCAGGCCAATCCCTGAACGGCTGGCCTTTAAACCATCCCAGGTCTGTTCGGTCCCGGCGCCAAGGGCAGATACAAGGCCAACGCCTGTGACAACAACTCTACGCTGCATAGCTTTTTGGATTCATCCCGCACTGGCAAAGAATCACTATTTCTTGCTCTTTCCTGAAATGTAAGCCACTGCGTCTTTTACAGTTGCAATCTTTTCGGCATCTTCGTCTGGAATATCAATGTCGAAGCCTTCTTCAAACGCCATCACAAGTTCGACGATGTCTAGTGAATCGGCACCAAGATCGTCAACAAACGATGCGGTGTCATCAACTTGAGCTTCATCAACACCAAGCTGCTCAACAATAATCTGCTTAACTTTTTCTTCTATGGAAGTGGACATGAATTCTCCGTGCGTATTCTCTTAAAGGATTCGATTCTAGCGACTTTGACCGGCGTGCGCAACCATTGTTGCACTCGTTGAAGGCGCATACGCCTGAGTAGGACCGGGCGGTGGTAAGAACATTCGTTTTCATTGTACTCTGTTCCGGGGCGTTTTCGGCAACTTGATAATGCAGATAAGTGCGACCATCTGGTTCGGAAGGCATTAGAATACATAGACGGTATGTTGAAAATCGGTTCGATCCGTTGGAAAGGAAAGTGTTCCAAACATCCCCGGTATGATCCGGGGGATTCAGGGGAAGGTGGCCTGGTAGGCGGTTGTACCCGCTGTTTACAACTATTGGAAATCTTCCAAAGCCACAAGAAAACACTATCCCTTTTGCGCGCATTCGGTCCGGCACGAGATGCAAAACCGAAACCGGCTGAATCAACTGAGGACCGTCAAATTCCTTTGTTTCAACAATAAATGAGCGAATCTACTACTGAGCAACCAGATCCGACTTTGATAAAATATTATTGGTGGCCAAGTCTGGCGCAAATGGGAATGATTGGCTGGATAGCCAGTTTAGTTGTCTTTTTTGCGGCACTAATTTTGGCCTTTGCAGTTACATTGCACGGTGTTGAAGGGGCGAATCCGATTCGCGTCCCGGTTGCCTTATGGATTAGCACCGTGCTTTTGATTGCTAGCGCCGTCACAATGGCTGTCGGTAGATATCAATTGAGGCGCGCCAGAATCTCGAATTACCGGCAATTGCTCTGGATCACTGCTTTCCTGGGATTCGCGTTTGTCATCAGCCAACTCTTGGGCGCTAAGGCTCTGTTTGATGGTGGCATTTATACCCAAGCAAATCCTCGTGGCTCAGCCTTTTACGCATTTACTGGAATTCATGGGCTCCACTTGATTGGTGGAATTGGTGCGCTGATTTACCTGCTGCGCGGATCATCACATCTGAACGGTGAAGGGGAACAGCCATTACGAAGAGCTAGAGTGCAGTCTCAAATCTCAGCCTGGTATTGGAACTTTGTCTTTGTCAGTTGGCTGGTGCTATTTGCGTTCCTTTTACAATGGGCCGGGTGACGGGCGTGAATATTCCCTTCCCCCAGTACTTACGAGTTTAAGTGCTTTCGGTCAAATTTAAGAGGGCCTTAAGGTGTTTGCCGGGGTGCTCTTCCCTTTAAACTGGCACAAACTGCAAGGTATGGACTCAACTCCTTTGCGATTGCACCAGCCCCTTGCCACCAAGGTTATTTCGGGCCTTTTCTTCCTGGCTTCGTTGGTTACTGTTGCTAGTTCGTTGAACATTCCGTGGGTGACGATGCGAGTGGTTCTTAGCTTGTACTCGGCCTGTTTTGTGTTTTTCGCTTACAAGCGATTTCAACTGACTTTCTGCTCAGTTGAGATGGGACCGACTAGCTTGCAGCTTGACTACCCTTGGAAAAGCGGAAAATCTAAAGTCACATTCGAGGCCATTCGGCAGGCTCATTTCAGCCGATTTCCGTTTGATTTGGTTGTGAGTACTGACCAGGGCGATGTGCGCATCCCAAGGACACTGGACGGCTTTCAAAAAATCTGTGATCAGGTGTTCCGCTCCATCCGGGGGGGGCAGGAAAATTCCTGGCCTGTGACGGTTAAAGTTCAAAAGCCTTTAATTCTTTCTGGCGTCCTTTGCACTATCATCACCACCGCAATGGCCTTTCGCACAGTCCAGGATGGGCTCACGTGGCTTGGAATTCCTCTGTTAGTAATGAGTGTTGCCTGCACAGCTGTTTTCCTCGACGAACTGATTCTGCGCAGATACTACTTTCATCCCGAAGGCCTGCGCGTGAAAGGTCTATTTACAAACAATTGGTACACCAAGGAAATGTTGCTTTCGGCCAACGTCACCAAAAGAACTTTCTGGAGCAGTATTGAATTCGACTTCAACGGGAAACATGTGACGATTGAAGATCGTCGAGTGGATACGCCCATCACTCTGGTTGCAAGTCTGGTTGAACAAGGGTGGAAGTGCAAGGTGCAAGGGACAAAGCAGCCTGCGAATTCTCATGCCAAAGTCTCACTAACAGATGCAAACAGCGCTGTAGAGAGTTAGCTTCGGAAGAACCCAAATGCGGTTGCGGGTTTTTTCTCCCACACCATAGCCGGGAAGCGATAGGCTGTACTGAACCCTAAGCGTTCGTAAAGATTCACCGCCAACTTGTTCTTGGAAGTTACGGTAAGCGAAATCTGTTGCGCTCCGGTTGCAGACAGTCCCTTGATGGATCTGCGCAGTAATTCATATCCAAGTCCTGTTCCACGAAACTTCGGGTTGATGCAAAGTTGCGTAATATGTCCCGCTTCTGTGGAGATGCTGCTGGCCAATGAAAGGCCTACTGCGCGATTGCTTACTCTATCACGAGCTACAAATGAAGACCCGTAGCTGAAACTTCCGCAGCCTGGATATTGGATTATGTTTCGTAAGAACCGCCGGGCACCCCCAACACTCCGATACTGATCGTTGATTGTGGCATCCACATGCCCCGAGTAGCTTTCTGCAATCAGGCGAGAGGCATCATCCTGCATATGATCTCCAAACGGCTCGATGATACAAGAATCTTTTGGTTGTCGCGGTGGAAGCGTGAAGCAGTTTTCGGGAAGCACCATGAAATTCCTTTCAAAGACCGCCGGAAGCTTTCCGAATGCGGCAACTTGGGGCAGTGAAGAGCTCTTTAGAATCAGCTGGCATTCCACTCTGGCGCAATTCCAATGACGGATCAATTCTTCAACGGAGGAGGCCAATAATTGATTTTCCAGCTCCGGCGTGGAGAATTGCTTCATCACATACAGGTCGCCCAGCAATCCTTTACCTTCTTCGGCAATGAAATACGAATAGCCGACCACGTTTCCACGAAATAACAGCGCTTTGCCATTGAGCGAATGCATATTGGCAAAACGGCGAACAAGTTCAGCGGAACCATTAAAATCCCAATTGAGGCGATTCAGCCAAACTTGAGTTTCCTCCGCAAGCAGTTCGTCTAGACTGCCGTGGGCTACCTTTGGAAGATCAACTATTTCCAATGCCGAAGGATGAGGCTGTGCGGCCATGGGGAAATTATAACTCTGCTGGCAAGGGTCCTATTGCACCGCAATCGTTACTCCAGCGGTCGATCGCTTTTCACCAACGGTAAGTAGTACGGGAACATTTCCTGAATTGGAAGTGGCCGGGACACGGACATTGACTTGCATTGCCCCAGCAACCAATCCTGGAGCCGCTCCGGCGTAGAGAACTTCCGCATCTTTGCCGTCAATGGTAACTGTGACTGGAAGTAGTGGTTTAGGCAGCGGGATTGCCCCCAATTGACCGTCGGCACCGTCAGGAGCAGTCTGGCCTTCTCCGGTTGCGTAGAGCACCACGATGCCGCCTTTCTTGGCTGGTATGCTCGCAGAATTTACGGAACCATCCTCATTCAAAGCTGCTGCTCCCTCAGTTCCGGCAGCATTTAGCGTGAAGATTGCAGGAGAACTGGTGGTTGTTGCCATGGAAACGGCATTGGAACGAACTCCGATGTATTCCACCTCCACATTAGTGGTGGCGCGGTTAGAGAGGAAGTAAGGGGCAACGGCAGAGGTCTGGTTGGTGGACACATAGAGAAGGGGGGCCGCGACCCCATCAAAGAGAACTCGAGTATTCCCAATGAACTTGGAAACGGTCCCGGCTGAGGTCAATTGCGCACCCACTAGCGCCGCCGGACCGATGCCAGTCCCGAAAATGGTAATTACTTCGCCTGGGGCCAAAGGTCCTGGTTTATAGTTGGCACCATTGAGAATTCCTGATGCAGATATCTCCGGCGAGGTAGAAATAGATGAGTTCGTGACAATTAAGGGAATCGTTAGAGCGATGGTATTCAGTGCCGCGCCTGATGTTGTGATATTCAATCGTCCGGTATAGTTTCCTGAAATTAAGGAACCTGCATCGGCAACCAGACGGATGATGGCTGGTGTGGTTCCCGATATCGGCGTAACGGATAGCCAGTTGCCTGTGGATGTTGCAGAGATGCGGAAATCAAGCGGTCCACCGTCACTGGTAAGAGTTATTTCAGCCGAAGCTGGCGGTCCACCCGTGGTGCCACGAATCGGAACAATTGTGGAGTTCAACAAATTCGGAAGCTCGTTCCCGATTTTCAAAACGAAGCCATCTGTCCCGCCCTGTGTGATTGGTTGGAATGCAGAACGGGTAACGGGAAAAAACTGAGAATCGGTAGTTCCGGAAAGATAAATATTACCTGCGGCGTCGAGGTGCAATGCGTTTAGGAAATCGTTGTTGGCCCCGCCAAAATAGGTTGAGTAAGAAAGAGTGGACAAATCTGCCGGAATTTTGATCACCAAAATGTCGCGCCCACCGGAACTTCTTCTGAAAGCGTCGGGAGTAACCGGAAAATTGTTGGAATCCGTTGTTTGCGCAAACAGCAGGGAACCATCAGGGTAGATTGCCACTTTGAGGTTCTCCTCCTGGCGGTTCCCTCCGAAGAAGCTGGCGAATCTTACTTTTGACCCTGCTTCGTCTAAGGAGAAAAAGACGCCGTCAGTATTTCCTCCGCTGTAAGAATCCTGCAAGGAAGTAGCACTAGTAACCGGGAACGAACCATTGGTTGTCGTGCCCCCTACAATAACAACACCTTTTGAATCCACGGCAATGGACGTACCTGCATCCGTTCCCGTTCCTCCATAAAAAGTTGAATAGATCAAAGACCAATTGTTTGAAAACTTAGTTGCGAAAATGTCGCTATTTCCCGCCAGATTCTTTTGTGGAGCGTTTGCCGATGTGCGGAAGTTGGGTGAAGACGTGGCACCGGTGACATAAAAACTACCGGCAGAGTCTATAGCGATGGCAGCCAGTGAATCAGGGCCGGAACCACCGAGAAATGTCGAATAAACCAATTCCGCACCAATGGTATTTATTTTGGTAATGAAACCATCACTGTTGCCACCAATAGTCTTCTGAAAGGCATTAGCAGTCACTGGGAAAGTTGCGCTTAGAGTATTTCCGATCAGAATTGGGCTCTGGTCCTTATCGAGCAATAGGCCTGTAACGGTTTCGCCAAGGGATCCTCCCAAATAGGTTGCAAACATCAAGGATGTACCCGTTGGGTCGAGCTTCATTAGAAATGCATCTCCACGAAAAGTAGTATCGGAAGCGGAGAAGCCCCCAGCATTCGTCTTTTGAAAGGCATTAGCGGAAACGGGTAAGTCTGTGGAATTGGTTGTTCCGGCGACGTAAATATTTCCGATGGAATCCACCGCCAAAGCCTGCGCAATGTCATCCCGATTGCCGCCGATTACTGAACTGAACACCACGTTGGTCCCAGAGGCGCTTAACTTGAAAAGGATAGTATCAAAACCCCCGCCCGCGTCCGTAGAAAGCGATACCCCTGAATTGCGCGGAAAATTGGTGGATTTGGTGGCTCCTGTAACGATTACAGTTCCATCTGGATTCACCGCCATGGCGTTTATTTGGTCCTCCTGGTTTGCGCCAATGTAAGTGGAATAGAGGACCACTGGATCGATCACCAGTTGTTTCGACTTGTCATACTTTCCTGTCAGAAAACCGATTCGAGTGCCAGTGCGTTTCACAAATCGTCCATCGATTTGTTTGCCTCCCTGAAACAACTTCGGTTTTTGGTGGCGGAGTAAACCCGTACGTGTATGAATGAGCAGATCGCCTGATTTGTCAATTTCAAGCTTCGATGCACCGGCAAATTCAAGTTCAACAGACGATGGATCGGCGCCCGGATCTACCAGAAAATCGTATTCCAATTGGGCACTACTCTGTTGGTGCAATTTCAAATGGACGCCCGGATACAGATCCCGATATAGAACCGACCCGAAATTGGGAACTCTTCTCTTCCATGTCGACGGATCAGAACCAATGAAATAATTAGAAAAAGACGGTTGCAACTCTTGCCCAGTCACTGAAGATGGAGTCCGCGATCCATAGAACCTCATTTCCAATGTGGCACCAGCAGCATCTGTAAATCGCAGACCTGACTGCCCTGCCAATACTGAAAACCCCTTTGACTTAGCAGAAAAAAGGGCGAATGACGGCGACTGGCCAACGTTTGGTTCAAATCGTAACGGAATGTTGAGGGGCTGGACCGAACTGGCGAGTACTGGAACGGCTAGTAGAAAGGCTGCAAATCTCATCCCTTCTATTATCTTCTGATTCTTGATTAAATCGGGCGGCGGGTCCAATTCCCAGCCGCCCCATACATTTCCAGACTATGCGCTGACGGTTTCTACAGGCGCAGTTTCCGGTGGCGCTAGTTCGTGTTTGAACTTGCACTCTTTATTCGGACATTGTGCCCAATTTCCACTCTTCAGATATTTTTCAATCAGATATGGACTCTTGCAATCCGGGCAAACTTCCTTAATAGGCTTACCCCATGCGACAAATTCGCATTCCGGGTATTTGTTGCAACCGTAGAAATTCTTCCCCCGCTTGGAACGGCGCTCAATAATATCGCCTTTTTCGCACAATGGGCAGTTCACTCCAATGGTGTTCTGCTTCACGTATTTGCAAGTGGGATAGTTAGAACAAGCAATGAACTCGCCAAACCTGCCGAATTTCTTAACCAACTTGTTGCTGCAACTCGGGCATTCTTCCTCAAGAGGAACGTCCGCGCCTTTTTGCTTATCTCCAAGCTGTTTGGTGGTTTTACAATCCGGATAACCCAAGCAGGCTAGGAACTGGCCAAATCGGCCTTTTTTCAAAACCATCCCGCGGCCACAATTGCCGCAGAATTCGTCTTCGCCTTGTTCGCCCACTTCAGCAGTGCCCGTTTGCGGCAGTTCACGGGTGCTCTTGCATTCCGGATACCCGGTGCAAGCAATGAAGCGGCCATTCTTGCCGAACTTGATCACCATCGGCTTGCCGCATTTATCGCAGACAAAGTCGGTGGGGGTCTCCATCCGCTTGATGTCGGTCATCTGGGTGGCTGCGCGGTCAAGATCTACTGAGAATTTCTCGTAGAACTCCTGCATAGCGTCGCGCCAATCCAACTTGCCATCTTCAATTTCGTCCAACTGTTCTTCCAGTCGCGCTGTATACTTAACGTCGAAAATGTCGTCAAAGCATTCCAGAAGCAGGTCGGTGACAATCAAACCCAATTCCGTTGGAGTGAACTTGCCTCCCTCTTTCTTCACATATTCCCGCTCTTGAATCGTCGAAAGGATGGATGCATAAGTCGATGGACGTCCCACGCCGTCGGCTTCCAACTGTTTCACCAGCGTGGCTTCGGTGAAGCGTGGAGGTGGTTCGGTGAAGTGCTGTTCGGGCTCGATCGATTTCAACTTCAGATTCTCGCCTTGGGTGACGGCCGGAAGCTTCTGCTTCAACTCGTCATCTTCCTCGTCCTTGGCGTCCTTACCTTCCTCGTATACAGCCAGGAATCCGTCGAATTTTGGAACGGAGCCAGTGGCGCGGAAGGTGTAGTCCGCGCCTAATTTACCCTTTGCGCTAACGTCGATGGTGGTTTGGTCGAAGACAGCGGGGTTCATCTGCGATGCCACAAAGCGCATCCAGATCAGCCGGTAAAGCTTCATTTGATCTTCAGCTAAGAACTTCTCAACGGTATCCGGTGAGCGCATGGCGCTGGTGGGCCTGATGGCTTCGTGGGCGTCTTGCGCATCTTTCTTGGTTTTGTAGACGTTCGGTTTTTCGGGAAGATACTGGTTCCCGTAACGTTGGCCAATCAACTCCCTTACTTCCGTAAGCGCATCAGGAGAGACACGGGTCGAATCGGTGCGCATGTAGGTGATCAGACCCACTGAGCCTTCGTCACCCAGTTCAATACCTTCGTACAATTGCTGGGCCAGCATCATGGTGCGTTTCACAGAGAAACGAAGTTTGCGAGCCGATTCCTGTTGAATGGTGGAAGTGATGAACGGCGGCACAGGATTCCGCTTCTTCTCACGATTGGCGACGCTCTTAACCGTGTACTCAGCGCCTTCCAACTGCGCCAGAATCCCATTTGACTCATCAGCACTGGCAATTTCCGGATTCTGATCGTTCACCTTGCTCAGGCGCGCCTTCAGAACAGGAGCCTTCTTCGCATTCAGATGAACGTCAATTGTCCAATATTCGCGGGTTACGAAGGCCAGAATTTCCCGTTCCCGATCCACAATCAGGCGCAGGGCAACAGTTTGCACCCGGCCAGCGGAAAGACCACGGCGGACTTTGTCCCAAAGAATTGGGGAAATCTTATAGCCCACCAAACGGTCAAGCACCCGGCGCGCTTGTTGAGCGTCCACCAGGTTCACTTTCACTGGACGGGGTGATTCGAATGCCTTCTTAACCGCATTGGCAGTAATTTCGTTAAACATCACTCGCTGAATCAGCGGGCCACCCTTTGTGGATAGCTCTTCCTGCAAGTGAAAACAGATTGCTTCGCCTTCACGATCAGGATCGGCTGCCAGGTAGATGTTTTCCATCCCCTTGGCTTTTGCCGCTGAACGAAGTTCGGCCATTAGCTTCTTTTTGCCTTCAATAACTTCGTAGCGAGGTTCAAAACCTTTCTCTACATCTACTGCGAGATCTTTCTTAGGAAGATCCTTCACATGGCCGAGCGAGGCCATCACGACAAAATCCTTGCCGAGATACTTTCCGATGGTTTTCGCCTTCGCCGGACTCTCGACGATGACGAGTGACTTTGACATATCTTATTTATACCTGGATGATGGGACGGATAATTTGGGTTCACCCTTTCGGGGATCCCCTCTACCACACCTTAACAAAGTTCTTGCCTGGAAGTTGCTTCACTTGTCCTTCCAGCTCTAATTCAAACAGTGCGGCAATAAGCTCCGACGAAGAATAGTTTTCTACACTTGCCAGTAGCTCGTCAATATGCAATGCCGTATCTGGTTGTAAACAATGAAGAATTGCTTCGTTCAACGCAGCCATCGGATGGAGGTTCAAATTCACCGGTACGGGTTTTGGACCATTCGATGGATGAGCAGCGGCGGCGGAAAGATGGAGGCGTACATCTTCCGGAAGATCAAAAAACACATCTTCCCAACGTTGCGTCAGCTTGGCACCTTGCTTGATAAGCAGGTTCGGCCCCCAGCTCATTTTGTTGGTGATGTTGCCTGGAACAGCGAAAACTTCGCGCCCCTGTTCAAGCGCAAGGCGCGCTGTAATTGCAGATCCTGAGTACTCAGCACCCTCAATCACCAGAACCCCGTTGGCCAATCCGCTCACAATCCGATTGCGGATAGGAAAGTTCTGGGGATAGGGTGGTGAAGCCATGGGAAACTCGCTGACAATTAGCCCACGCTGAGCAATGTCGGCGTGCAGTTTTCGATTTTCAGCTGGGTAGACGATATCAACACCGCAACCAAATACCGCAATTGTATCCCCGCCAACAGTAAGGCATGCCTTATGGGCCGCGGTATCAATCCCGCGTGCCATGCCGCTTGAGATGGCCAACCCTGCACGAGCCAGATCGGCGGCAAGACGTTCCGTTACAGCAATGCCGTAAGGGGTCGGCCGACGAGTTCCAACAACCGCCAAGTTTGGCGAGTTAAGCAGTTCCAGCCTTCCCAGGCAAAACAGAAGCAGTGGGGGATCCAGAATTTCGCGCAACCTTTCGGGATAGCAGGCATGGGTGTAAGGAACCAGCGTGACGCCTGATTCCACGACCTTTTCCTGCTGACCGGCAGCTTCGTCGAAAGTTGTGCCGCTGGAAATGGAACGCGCAACTGCCGGTGCCACCCCAGATGCTTCCAATTCCGACAAACTCGCCTGGAAAACTGCTTGCGGGGTTCGGAATCTTTGAATAATTTTGGTGGAAACGCGGGTCCCAAGACCAGGAACCAGGCGAAGTGCTAGCCAGTGGAGTTGTTCTTCAGCGGTAAGTAGGCGCAATGAGACTGGGGCTTCAACTAGCATGGCTATTACTACTTTGGTGGAAGACCGAAGCTAGAATTCTCAGATTATATTTGAATGACAGCGGTTTGCAACGCGGCGGAACGATCCGGGGAGAAGATCCGGGACAAGATCCGTGACGGCGGGAAAGATCCGGGAAAGGGACCAAGATCCAAGATCCGGTACGGTGGTAACAATTTAGAGAGATACCGAAAATTCACTGGTTGAAGTAAGCGCATTGTT
>JAYUSZ010000094.1:0-39145 GCA_043755435.1 Bryobacterales bacterium
AGCCTTGGCCGAAGTGCTGCATGGCAGCTCGAAAAATGTGTTGCGAATCGATTGTGGCGAATTCCAGATGGAACATGAAGTTGCCAAGTTGATCGGAGCACCTCCAGGTTATTTGGGCCACAGAGAAACGCAGCCCATGCTGACGCAGATGAAGCTGAACGCCGTTGCCAGTGAAAAGCTAAACCTTTCAATTGTGCTCTTCGACGAAATTGAGAAAGCCGCAGGCTCTATGGCGCGGCTGATGTTGGGAGTGCTGGACAAAGCTACACTGCGGCTAGGTGACAATACCGCAGTGAACTTTGACCGCAGCCTGATCTTTATGACGTCAAACCTTGGCGCCAGAGAAATGGCCCGGCAAATGAATCCGGACTTCGGATTTGAAGCAATGATGACTGAAAAAGCGGAACCAGGCCGTGTGATTGGGAAGAAGTTGGAAGCTGTCTGCTTGAATGCGGTGAAGCGCAGGTTCTCTCCGGAATTCATCAATCGCATCGATGTGATGGCTACTTATCATCCGCTGGGGCTCGCTTCGATGGAACAGATCCTGGACCAGCAACTGGTTATTTTGCAGGATCACATTGACCGACGGTTGCTGGAACGAAGCTTCACGGTTGTTGTTCCCAAAGCATCGCGAGAGTTTCTGTTGAGCAAGGGGACCAGCCATGAATATGGGGCTCGCGAATTGAAGCGGGTTATCCACCGATTTGTCATGCAACCCCTGGCCGCCCTTGTGAGCGAAGGGCAAGTGGAACCTGATTGCGAAATGATTCTGGAAGTGGATTCAACCCAACAGAAGTTGAACATCCGGTCCATGTTGCGCGCTGCGTGAAATGTTATGGAGCTATTCGCCGGTCTTGATGGTCCGTGCCGGATCGCTGATCCAATCGGACCAACTGCCGGCGTATAGCATCGCGCCTTTCACTCCGGCCAGTTCAAGGGCAAGCAGATTGCCGGTGGCACTGACACCGCTGCCGCAATAGAGAATTAGTTCGGAGGCATCTTTGATGTCATCGAATCGAGTTAGTTGAGCATCCGCGGATTTCCAATGGCCCTGCGAAAGTGAGTCGGCCCAGTTGCGATTGATTGCCCCGGGAATATGGCCTGCTTTCCAGTCGAGCGGTTCCACGTCGCCTCGAAAGCGTTCAGGGGCGCGTGAATCCACTAAAACGGTGGTTTGCGCGCGGTTTGCAACATAGTTGGCGTCCACCAGCATTTCGGATCTGGCCTGGGCGGTGAAGATTGCTGGGGGAGGGTTGGTAATTGTTGATTCCACCGTGCCACCGGATGCGAGCCAAGCTGGAAGCCCGCCATCAAGAACGCTAACTGAATCGTGGCCAAGGTAGCGCAAAAGCCACCAGAGGTGCGAAGCGTAGAAGGCGTTGCCAGTAATGGGATCGTCATAGGCAATCACGTGGTGATTGTTCGCAATTCCAAGCTGGCCTAAAGTGGATGCCAGTTGCTCGGGAGTGGGCAAAGGGTGACGACCACCGGCACGATCGGGTTTGACTGGAAGACTCAGGTGAAGTTCCAGATCAGCGAAAAGGGCCCCTGGTATATGGTTGGCTTCATAGGCCGCGCGGCCAGCTTCAGGTTTGCCGATGGTGAAGCGCGTATCGACGATGCGCAAGTTAGGATCGCGGAGGTTTGATATTAACCAACTGGCGGAAACAAGAGGCATGATTTGAGTGTAGAATAGCCGCGTTGCTACTTTTTCTTTTATCGACGATAGCCATTGATTGGGCTGTAATCCCCTCCACCCAAGAAACTGTCCGCGATCCGCAAACTGGAATCGAAGTCCATGTCACGGTGGATGAATTCCGTATTGCCAAAACGGAGACAACGCAACAATTGTTTGAGCAGGTGTTGCACGCAAACCCTTCGAAACACAAGGGCGCCAGCCTGCCTGTTGAAAATGTGAATTGGTTTGATGCCATCCGCTTTGCGAATACCTTGAGCGCCCGCAACAAACTTACGCCTTGTTATGAACTGCGGACGGCGATGCGCGTTTCCATATGCAGCGGATATCGCTTGCCAACGGAGGCTGAATGGTCAGCTGCCGCGGATACGGTAAAACTCAGCGGGAATCTGGGGCTGGATTCAACCAAGAATGCCGCGAACCTCGCCACTATTGCAGGTACAAAGCCGGCTGGTTCGGCACCGTCCAATGGCCATGGACTTTTTGACATGACTGGCAACGTCTGGGAATGGTGTGAGGATTGGTTCAATACAATGCAATCTCCCTGGCCCGTGGTCAACCCTCGCGGACCGCGGCGTGGGTTGCAACGGGTGATCCGGGGTGGGTCTTATGTTTCATCGCGTACCAGTTGGTCACGCGGATTGCGTTCCGCACAAGACCCGTCATTCAGAAGCCCAATGACAGGCTTTCGGTTAGTGCAGTCAACAGGCAAGCGGGCGGCCGGAGCTACTTATGATCCGAGTAAATACCGAAAGGCCCCTGAGAAGAGTGATTTCCCCGTGGTGCCACCTGTGGCAAAACCGGATCGGGCAAAGTGGCTGGGCTGGCTGGGCACACCAGCAATTGCCAAGCCCATTCCGCGAGTTCGTCTTGTCCGTGAGATCGACGACACCTGGCTTCGTGCCAGTCTGATGGATCTTCAAACTGAGGCCGATTCCTGGGAGCGCATTCTGATTGTCTATCCTGAGGAGCGTATTTCCAGACCACGGCCTGTTGTAATCATTCCCTACTATGATGTGGACACACCGGCGGGGTTGAATTTCGGTGGGCGCAATTTCCAACCGTTGGGAGTGAGATCCTTTGCTTGGCTTGCGGCGCAACAAGGCTATATCGCAGTGGCCGTGCGTTGGTTCGGCGAAAGCTATGGAGAACGGTACGACGAAGCGGTTGCCAACTTAGCGCGTCGGCACCCTGGCACAACCGGCTTAGGGAAATGGGTTTGGGATGCCGGTCGGCTACTGGACTTTCTGGAGACGTTGCCAGAAGTGGACCGGACACGAATCGCGATGATGGGTCACTCCCTTGGGGGAAAAATGACGATGTATGCCACAGCAATGGACCCTCGCGTAAAGGCCGCAGTGGCCTCTGAGCCCGGAGTTAGTTTTCAATTTACTAACTATGACGATTATTGGTATTTCGGAGAGCGCATTCCACGCGGAGTGGATCAAAATGAGTTACTCGCCTTGATAGCGCCACGACCGTTTTTGCTGATCAGCGGAGAAGATTCCGATGGCGACAAGAGCCTACCTTTCCTTGCTTCCGCGAGTGCTGTGCCTGGTTCTCAGTTCGATTGGATAAACCATCGCAGCGGACACACGCCCTCCGCCGATTCCATCACCGCAGCATTTGATTGGCTGAGGTATTGGTTGAAGTTTTAATGCCGGGCGAACCAATCCACCACCCGTTTTTCAAATTCCTGGGGATAAGACGAAAAGGCTTGAACATGCCCAACTCCAGGTACCTCCCACAACTCTGAGTTCTCTTTTGACTCGGAATGTAAGTCGCGGGAATGGTGGTCCGCAACATTCGTATCGGCAGTTCCTGCAATGAAAAGTACGGGAGTTTTAGTGAGACGCAAAGCCGCCGAAGGGGATGCCAGCTTCAAATCAACACCGCGCCGAAGCCGCGCATAAAGGAACGATGGTTCCAGCATGGGCCAAGGAATGAATGGCCCCAATCCCACCTGCCGCACCCTTTCGTAACCGATTTCTTCAAAGGTGTGAAACGGTGCTTCCGCCACCGCTGCCTTGATGCGCGGTTCTTCGGGTAGGGACTGAATTAGGATGGCAGCACCCATGGATTCGCCCAATCCGTAAATGTTTTTGGGATGCACCGTCGCATCCAGCCATTGCACCCAAGCCTTGCAATCCCGTCGTTCCAGTACGCCGTATGTAATAAAGCTGCCTTCGCTGCTACCATGGCCGCGGCTATCAGGGGTCAATACCGTATAGCCATGCCGCATCAACATGTGCGCATGGCCTAACACGCCACGTCGAGTGTCGCCAACGCCATGGAGTGCGATCACTGCGTGCCCGTTGGGGTGTTCGGGAGTGAAGAGCCAACCGGCCAGCAGGGTGGCGTCGAAACTACGGGCTTCCGCTTTCCGCCATTTACCATTAGTGGATTTTGCAAGGCTATCGGCTACTTCCGGGGGTGTGGGGAAACGAAGGCCTGGATATATCTGAGTGGCCGATTCGCCGAGTGCCATGCATATCACCAAAAGGCATATGCAATAAATTATCAAAAGGAATTGAAACAGACGGCGCATAAGTTTGAAAGCGATATGATTTAGTATACGGAGACAATGAAGGTGCGGTTCTTTTCTTTTGCAACACTTCTATTCGTTCTTTTGCTAAGAGCGCAGGTGCAGCCAAAAGCACCAGCCGCCGCCCGCCCATTTCTAGGTCACTGGTATTCCACTTTCGAGGGGAAGAACTTCATGGACATAGATTTGTGGGATACCGATCCACTTTCCGGCCACGTCAAAACCGGCGACATTGAGGTGAACGCTGCTGGAAAGTTGATTGCCGTGCAGGAAGGGGAGAGCGACGATTACACTTTAATGGACTTGAAGCTGGTCGAAGGGAAGTTAACATTTCGGACCAGAGATGATGATGGCGATGTAACGTCTTTTGAAATGAAACTAAACCCCGATGGTAAAGCTGTACTATCGATTCAAGTTGAGGGTGTAGCGATTCAGCCCTTGGTTCTGGTACGCCGCTAATTATTGATGCAAACCGGCTTCGACCAGAATAAGATATACACAGGAGGTCTGCCTTGGAACACCAACCCACCAGACGACATTTTTTCATTGGTTCACTTTTTGCGGGCGCGGTACCGGCTGCTGGATTTGGCAGTTCGGCATCGCTGAAGATGTTGGGGTATAAGTCACCCAACGAGAAACTGAACATCGCATCCATTGGTGCCGGCGGCAAGGCCTCCAGCGATATTGACGGTTGCGCGTCAGAAAATATTGTCGCCCTTTGTGATGTGGATGAAAAGCAGGCGGCCAGCAAGTTTAAGAAATATGAATCAGTTCCGAAGTTCAAAGACTTTCGGAAGATGCTGGATAAGGAAGGCAAGGGGATTGATGCCGTCATCATCTCAATTCCAGATGTGATGCACGCTACTGCTGCCATGTGGTGCATGGAACGGGGCAAGCATGTTTACGTGCAAAAACCACTGGTCCGCACCATTTGGGAAGCTCGCCAGTTGCGCGATGCTGCCAACAAATATGGCGTGGCAACGCAGATGGGGAATCAAGGTTATTCCAATGAAGGAACACGGCAAGCGGCGGAAATGATTTGGGCCGGTGAAATTGGGAACGTCACGGAAGTGCATGCCTGGACGGATCGGCCTATTTGGCCACAAGGCTTGACGGAAATTCCAGCACCGGACGCCGTGCCCAGCACACTGGATTGGGATTTGTGGCTAGGTATTTCCGAGAATAGACCATTCACGGTTGGCGGCAAGGGCTATCCGAATCGCGGGAATTTTTATCAGCCATTCAACTGGCGTGGCTTCTATGATTTTGGTTGCGGGGCGTTGGGCGATATGGCGTGCCACATTCTAGGTGCTCCGAATATGGCGTTGAAATTAGGTGCTCCAAGTAGTGTGGAGTGCACTTGGAAAGAAGGTACCAGCGACTTCATGTTCCCCAAGAAGTCGATCATCCAATTTAATTTCCCGGCCCGTGGCAACATGCCACCGGTGAAATTGACATGGTATGACGGGCTGAAAGAATCTCCGAAAATTGAAGGAGTTCCTGCGGGTGAATGGTTGGGCGACTTACCGGGTGGTAGAGGTGGCGGACAACGGCAGGGTGGTGTTCCACAAGCTGCGCCTCCGCCAAGACCCACCGGATTCGTTGGACGGGTGTTTGATTGGGAAAGCTACGCTGCAGTGAAGAAGGAGGAAAATGTACGGATGCCTTCTCCTGACGGAAGCTTGTTTATTGGCGACAAGGGGATGATGACCACAGGCACCTACGGCGAACAGACCAGGCTTTTACCGACGGAGAAAATGCTCGATTACAAGATGCCATCGCCCTTGTTAACGAGGTCCCCAGGGCATTACCGCGATTGGATCCGCGCAGCAAAGGGCGGCGATCCGGCATGCTCTAATTTCAACGTGGCTGCTCCTTTTGTGGAATGGATGTTGCTGGGCGTTATTGCTTTGCGTACGGAAGGCAAGATTGAATATGATGCAGCGAAGATGCGCATCACCAATAACGTTGCGGCGAATAAGTATCTGAAACCGACCTTCCGCAAGGGTTGGTCATTCGTTTAGCAATTAGCCGTTAGGACAAACGAGGCGGCTTGACTGAATAGTTGAGCCGCGTCAACTTCAATCTTTGACGAAATCAAACTTAGCAGCCCACTTAACCCATTCCTCCTTGTTGCCTTCAGTATTAAACTCAGTCTTCCAATAATTTCTAAACTCTGTAATATGCTTGGCTGCCTTTCCCTTTAACCTCGCCGGTAGTCTTGACGCTTTGGTTGAAAGTGATGGGAGTTGCATAAGATACTTCTCGGCGACCACGGCATCATTCATGTTGCCGAGAACTTCTTGCAATATTTTCAACTTCTCCAACCTTTGCTTGGCTTGCTTCGGTTTTGTGATTTCGATGGTGTAGCGAAGGTGCTTGGTGGTGATCCGAAATGCGTGCAAATGAGTTGGATCACTGCTTTCGACCGCATCACGGCCATGTGCGAAAAATTCCTCAACCAGCAATTTCAAGCTCACTCTTTGGCCTCCAATAAATCTATCCAGGATTTAGGTGTGCCGCGTCGCACGAGCTTCCCCAAATACTTCTGAAGTTGGCCGGCAGCCATGGAGCGTTCCCCAAGTAGAAAGGCGCAAGCTGGATCATTGGGTGGCAATTTTAGTTTAAGCAGGAGTTCGTGGATTACATCACGATCCCTAACTGGAGCGGCATGGTTTCGGATTTTGCGAATATCGCGGCGCAATTTTCTTGCCGTCGCATGAGGAAACTGGTCTTTGAAAATACGAAGCGCCTGCGTGGCGCGTCGAACTGCTACACGCAAGTTATGAACAGTTTCCACATCGGCATTCGCCGCACAACGCACAATGTGCTGTGATAAATCCTTTAGAATAATCCTTTAGTTTAACTCTTCTGGCGTTCTAAATCGAATCTGAATCGCAAACACGGCTGAGCACCGTGAATGTGAGCTTTTAAAAAGCAGGCTGCTGTTGGGGCAGTCGAGAAGATGAAAAGAGGAGCGCCAGTGGACAAAATTGCGTTCCCCTGCTTCGCGAGGCATTAGTGCGCCTGCTTCAGCAAAACACTGCGTTTCATTGGCACCAACTTACTTCTGAGTCTGAGCGTCGTGCTTTTGTTTGGCGATGTCCTTGCTAATCGAATTCTGCCGACGGGCCGCCTGACGCTTCTGAGCCTCGGTCAGCGTGCCACCATTTGCCGCACGTTGATTAGCAATCACCTTGTTGTTGTGCGCTTCACGGGCTTCCAGTTTCGCCGTTTCTTTGGCAGTTAACGATCCATTCTGCACGCCATTGGCAATCCGTTTCTGTTGAATTTCCTTCCGCTTATGAATGACGGCGGGTTTGGTAGCGGGTGCGGTGGGTTTTGCCGTTTCCTGTGAAAAAAGGCTGCTGGTTGCGATGGCTGCGAATGCGATGGTGTGGTAAAAGGTTTTCATTTTGGTAAAGTCTCCTGTATCTGCTAACCAATCCATCGGCTGGTAGTTGCACAATTCGTTAAACCGAAAGTGGGGTATGTTTTGCATCCCCGATTTACGGGATGGCACGCTTAAGGAGATTCAATGGCAGTAATAGTGTCTATGCTTAGGGGCGTCAATGTTGGCGGCCACAACAAGATCAAGATGGAAGCCCTTCGTCAGTTGTACAATTCACTTGGCCTGACTGAGGCACAGAGTTACATTCAAAGTGGTAACGTCGTGTTCAAAACAAACGAGAAGGATTTGTCGCGCCTTGCTTCCAGGATCGAAAATGCTATTGAGGAAGGGTTTGGTTTCAGGCCCGATGTGATTCTACGCACACACCAGGAATTGAATGAAGTGATCCTTAAGAACCCATTCCCTTTACAAGCGGCAACCAATCCCAATAAACTGCTGGTTAATTTTCTTGCTGGTGATCCTGCCGCGGACGCGTTGGAAAAGCTGCTTGCTATTCGGACCGACCCCGATGTTATGAACCTCCATGGAAAGGAACTCTTCATCTATTTTCCCAACGGGATGGGCAATTCAAAACTTCCTTCGGGGCGCATAAACAAAGTAGTGGGGACACCTATGACTGGCAGAAACTGGAATAGCGTTTTAAAACTAGCCGAGATGGCCTTGAGTCTAGAATAGAATTTGTATGTTGCGTACTTTAATACTCTTTACTCTAGCCACTGTTCTGCATGCCGCACAAACCCCTTGGCAGCTCGCCGAACTGAAGAAGACTCCGCAATCCTGGGAAGCGCCCAATCCTGGCGAAGCCGGGGTGAAAGCAGTTTGGATCGCCGGCCTTCCATTCAAAGGACAGCCCACGCGAGCCTTTGCTTATTATGGGATCCCTACTGGCACAAACGGCAACGTACCAGCAATGGTTCTGATTCACGGTGGTGGCGGGACTGCATTCGCTGAATGGGTTCGAATGTGGAATTCGCAAGGTTTCGCCGCCATTGCGATCGACACTGTAGGTACCATTCCTGACAAAGCTGAAGCAGGCAAGTTGTGGAACGCGGTCCGCAAGCGTCACGAATTTGCAGGCCCCGCAAGTTGGGGGGATTTCTCAAATGTGGATGCACTCATCACAGACCAATGGAGCTATCACGCAGTAGCCGTCTCTATTCTGGCTCATTCATTCTTACGCGCACAGCCCGGAGTGGACCCCAAGCGAATCGGCGTTACCGGCATCAGTTGGGGCGGCTATCTAACCAGCATTGTTGCCAGTCTGGATCATCGATTCCGTTTCGGCATCCCTATTTACGGTTGTGGTTTTCTGGGGGATGATTCGGCATGGTTGAAAGAGTTTGAAAAGCTCGGCGCAGAACGAGCGGGAAAATGGTTGAAGCTATGGGACCCGTCGTCGTACCTCGGCCAAGGCCGTCGGCCAATGTTTTGGATAAATGGAACCAACGATTTTGCATATGTGATGTCTTCCTGGCAGAAGTCATACAGGTTGCCGCCGGGCAGGCGAATGTTGAGCCTTCAGGTTCGGATGAAACACAATCATCCAGATGGTGCCAAGCCCGAAGAGATTTTCGCCTATGCGAAGGCGAAGCTGATGGGAGGCCCGAACTTGATTCAGATTGGCAAGCATGGCGTTTCGCAGCAAGAAGCTTGGGCGATTTATGACAAGCAGGTTGCTCCAGCAAAAGCGGAGCTAGCGTTTACCCGCGATACGGGCAAATGGCAGGATCGGAAATGGGAAACAGTTCCAGCGAAGATAGACGCGAGCAATCGGCGTGTAACAGCGAGCATTCCTGAATCGGCGCATGTTTACTACCTGAATTTAGTGGACGAACGTGGGTTGATTGTTTCGACTGAACACCACGAGCGGTGGTGACATACTAACTAAACGTTACTTTATGCGCATCACACTTTTCCTCAGTTTCGTAGCTGCTGCTGCCGCCCAACAAGAGTTCGATCTGGTTGTATATGGCGGTACTGCTGGCGGCGTCACAACTGCAGTGGCGGCCGCTAGGCACGGACTAAGGACCGCCTTGCTAGAGCCGCGAGATCACATTGGCGGCATGGTAAGTGGCGGCCTCTCCGGCACTGATACTGGCAAGCGTGAAGTCATTGGTGGCATGGCCCTTGAGTTCTACTATCGCGCCGGTCTGAAGTACGACATGAACCGCCACCTGCAGGAACTCTCTTGGATGCCTGAACCTAAAGTGGCCGAAGCCATCTTCCGCGAAATGCTCAAAGAGGCTGACGTGAAGCTCTTTGAAAGACACCGCTTGAAGGAGAAAACCGGTGTTGTAAAAATCGGCAACAGGGTTACTGAGATTGTCACCGAAAACGGTGTCCGCTTCCGCGCCAAAGTTTTTGCAGACACAAGCTACGAAGGTGACCTGATGGCGCAGGCCAAAGTAAGTTACACCTATGGTCGCGAAGGTATCAGTGAATACAGCGAATCGCTTGCAGGAATCCGTGCCGTGACGGAGAGCCACCAATTTGCCGTGGATGTTCCTGCCCGTGACAAGGATGGCAGAGTATTTCCAGAAGTCTCAACGGAACCTCGCGGCACGCCTGGAAGTGCTGATAAACGGATTCAGGCTTACAACTTTCGTGTTATCGGGACCAACGTTCCCCAGAACCGCATCCCGTGGCCAAAGCCCGAAAACTACGATTCGAAACGTTACGAACTGCTTGGGCTGCATCTTGCTGCAATGACTCCATACATGGGCCGGCCGCTGACTTTCAATGAGGTTAGTCTTCATCGCATCATCCCCAACGGCAAGGTGGATCTGAACAATCGCAACGGGTTTTCCACTGATTACATCGGCAAGAACTACGGATACCCGGAAGGCAGCTATGCGGAGCGCGAACGCATTTGGAAAGAGCACGTTGATTACCAGCAGGGCTTCTATTATTTTTTGGCTAATGATCCGCGGGTCCCCAAGTCGTTGCAGGAGGAAGTTCGCTCCTACGGCCTCGCCAAAGACGAATATACCGATACTAACAACTGGCCGCACCAGCTCTATGTGCGCGAAGCCCGGCGCATGGTTAGCGACTTTGTTTCCACGCAAAAGGATTTGCAAACCGAACGCATTAAGCCCGATGTCATTGGCATGGGCAGCTACGCATCGGACTCGCACAATGTTCAACGCTTCATCAACGATCGTGGTTTCGTCGAAAACGAAGGTGACGTGCAAGTGCCTGTTCAGGCCTATCAAATTCCTTATCGAGTGCTTGTTCCTAAGAAATCTGAAGCCGTCAACTTGCTGGTGCCTGTTTGCTTTTCCTCAAGCCACATCGCCTATTCAAGCATGCGGATGGAACCGCAGTATATGATCCTGGGGCACGCTGCTGGCATCGCAGCCGCGATTGCAGCCAAGGGAAATGTCCCAATTCAAGACATTAGTATCGCCGAGTTGCAAGCTGAACTCTCAGCCGAGGGCGCTGTTTTCAAATATAGTATTGAAGAACACAACCAAGCTCTTGCCACAATTCGGAGACGCTTCGCCCGCCGGCCAGAACGGGTCCTAACCCCTGGAGTCCGGCCAAAAAGATGGATTAGTATGCATTTGTGGCTAAGCATAAACGAACCGCTCCCAAATATTTAGGGAGCCATCTTAGAAGTGGATCGAGGACCAACGCATCAGCAATCAAACCGATGCCGGTTCCTGCACCGCCGCCAGCCTTCTTAAAACAGCTAGTTCGGCCAATCCAGCTTTGTCCAATGATTGAGTCGGATTGCGAACGATTGCCGTTCGGATTACGCTTGCGGCCACCAGATTGTGCTTCGCTGCGGAAACACCCAACCCGGGTTGGAGTTCGTAACGGATCAATGGTAAGGCTTGTGTGAACTTACTCCACGCCTGCGATGTTTCATCGCGTTCAAGGTGTTCCCAAATGGCAACATACGTTGATGTAATATCGCTTGATGGCATGGTTCCCACTGCGCCCCGCTGGAACTCTTCAATCAGGAACTGGCCGTTGAGTCCGCCGAAAATGTCGAACCGGTTGGCTTCGGATCCTAAGGCTGCCTTCAAAGCTCCGATCTTCGGGGCGGTTGCCGGGGCTTCCACTTTAGCCGCGCGCACGTGCTCCAATTCCCGGGCCATTCTCACCAACAATGGAACAGGCATCGCTACTTGGGTCATCAGCGGTGCGTCTTGCACCATGATCGGAATACTTACTGCGCGGGAGATTGATTCGAAGTAAGAAAACAAGCCATCGGCATCGGGCTTCAATAAATAAGGGGGTAAAACCATTAAGGCATTGGCTCCCTGGTCTTCCGCTTCCCGGCTCAGCGCAACCGCCCCTTCCGCCCCGGTATGGCCAGAACTTACCACCAGTGGAACTCGACCATTCACACGCCGGGCGATCAGCCGGAGCATTTCGATTCGTTCCTCAGGCAGCAGTGCGTATCCTTCGCTGGCGTTGCCAAACAGGCCTAGGCCGTGGGCACCTTGTTCCAGCAGATGCTCCACCAGATTGCTGAGCGAATCGAAATCCACTGAACCGTCGTCATGAAACGGTGTGACTACTATGGGATAAACGCCATGTAACATAGAGAGATCCTTTTTAGGATACAACGTTGGGTGTCACGTTTGTGAAATCTAATATCTAAAATGTTAGAATTCTTGTGCTACCGTAAAGCCGATGAAGATTCCCAACCTGCGCTGGTGGATTGCCACCCTACTGTTTCTGTCTACTGTCATCAATTACATTGACCGGCAGACGCTGGCTGTTGTGGCGCCGGTTCTAACCAAGGAATTGAATCTTTCGCCGATTGAGTATTCTTACATCCTGAATGCCTTCCTGGTGGCTTACACGTTTATGTACCTTGGTTCCGGCGTGCTGGTGGATCGATGGGGAACACGGCGAGCCTTGGGCACCTTCATTGCCTGGTGGTCTGCCAGTAATATTCTGCACGCCTTTGCCCGGACAGCCACGCAACTCGGTTTCTGCCGGCTGCTGCTGGGCTTGGGCGAACCTGGTAATTTTATGGCGGCGACTCGCGCCACATCAGAGTGGTTCCCTGCCAAGGAACGCGCGTTCGTCAGTGGGTTGTCAAACGCCGGAGCGTCCGTAGGAGCCGTCATCGCCCCACCGTTGGTTGTGTGGATTATGAAGGCCTACAACTGGCAGACGGCGTTCGTTGCTACAGGGGCAATCGGTTTCGTTTGGCTTGTTGCATGGTTGTTGCTCTACCGCTTGCCTGCCGACCATCCGAACATTACAACCGAGGAACTTGCGTTAATTCAAGACGGCTCAGAACCTCCGCGAAAGCATAATGATCCGAAGGTGCCGTGGCTTTCGCTATTTGCTCACCGTCAAACCTGGGGGCTGATGCTGGGGCGTTTTTTCTCCGATCCAGTGTGGTGGTTCTATCTGTTCTGGTTGCCAAAGTATCTAGCCGATAAACGCGGCTTCACGATGGACCAAATCGGAATGCTGGCGTGGCTACCTTACATAACGGCAGACCTTGGAGCAGTGTTCGGCGGTCTGCTTTCCGGCTACCTGATCAAGCGTAATTGGGAAGTGTTACGTGCCCGCTCAGCCGGCATGTTGCCGTTCGCATTGGTGATGCCCATCAGCTTGCTTATTATCTGGACTCCTTCGAGTGCTGTAGTGTTGATGGTTATCTGCGTCGTAACGTTTTCCCACATGGCATGGAAGACAAACATCATGACCATCACCAACGACATTTACCCTACTCATGTGGTTGGCTCAGTTGCTGGGATCGTGGCCTTCGGCAATGGGCTTGGTGGAACGCTATTCACATTCCTTGTCGGCTACATTGTGCAGAACTTTGGCTATGATTCCATCTTTTTCATGATGGGCTTCATGCATCCCTTAGCGTTCGTGTTGTTTCGATGGCTAGTGCGCAAGCCAGTTGTAGTTTGAGCCTAGTTTTTTTGCAAAGGTGCCCTTGAATGGTTCCGCATCGCAGATGGCGCAAATAGGTTTCATTTACCAACTCGGTGGCTGCGATGTGTGGATACTGTTCCCGCCGAACGAGACGTCCGGCAATTTGACCGAGGTTTTTGATATGCCTCTTCATAGGCTTGACCCACAGCGTCCGAATCCACCCGCTTCATCAGGCGAAATAGCGTTTTCACGGACCGGTTGCGTGCGATTGCCGCGGAGTCCAAGTAGCTAATATCCCAAAGCCTCTATTCGGAGGTTTTCAAGCCTTCTTAGCCATCGCCAACTTCTCAAACTCACTGAAATACACTCTTCGGCCTTCATCCATCGCTAAGTTGGAGAGCATAACAGCGCTTGAATCAGCTAGACCAACTTCAATATCAGCTTTGGGCTTTCCGCCACTGCGGCAGCAATCGAAGAAAGATTCCAACTGTGTATCCACTGGGTTCTTGTCTTCTTCAGGAACCATTACGCCCTTGCTATATAACCAACGTCGTGCGAACTTCATTTCCTTGGAAAGGAACGAATCGCGCTCAGTAACTTCATCTTTTCCTAACAGAACAGGAAGCGCCTTCGATCCCTTTCCAGTTGATGCAAGCGACGGACTGGCCACTGCAGGCTTTGCCCCGGCACCAGCCTCTGCCGGCTTTTCCGGTTCGCGGAACCATAGTCCAAGGGCAGGTTCATCGTCAGTACCCACGGTGATGTGAATGGTTCCTTTGGTGCCCATGATGATTTCACCAAACTCTGTCCGGCTGGCGTTAAACATAGGGGAATGGGAATTGGTGCCAATGGAACTATACATCAGGCGTTGCCCTTTGGGGTAGCGAAAAATCATCTGAATATTGTCGTAGTTGTCGCGGCCATCCTTGAAGTAATCCACGCCGCCAAGGCCCATAACCATTTCTGGATGCGAGCCGAACATCCAATCAGCAATGTCGATTTGATGCGATGCAAGTTCAGCAGTCAACCCGCCAGAAAGTTTTTTCAGCAACCGCCAGTTGGCGTCGTCCCCACGAGGATCGTTCTTTTTCATGATCCAGTTCTTGCTTGGCTTGGCCACCAAATTCCGGTGCCACTGTGCGTACACGTTGGTAACATCGCCCAGCAAACCCTTTTCAATCATCTGCCGCGCTACTTGATAAAACTGGCTGTAGCGGCGCTGCAAACCTACTTGCAGCACTTGACGCGAATGCTCCTTCATCAAGGCGCGCAATGCCATGGCTTCTTCCGGTTTGAACACCAAGCTCTTTTCGCAGAAGACGTGCTTGCCGGCTAGAATCGCATCGCGAGTCATCGGGTAATGCATGTAGAGAGGAGCGGCAATCATCACCGCGTCCACATCTTTGCGTGAAAGGAGTTCGCGGTAATCCTTGTAGCCTTGCGGCTTGTCTTTGGAATCGGCGACCGCTTTCTTCAGATTCGGTTCGTAGATATCGCACGCAGCTACTAGTTTGTGGCCATCTAATTTGTTGAGGTGTGTGATGTGATATTGACCTCGGCCACCTGTGCCGATGATGCCTAATTGGATCTGGTTATTCGCCGCCTTCACTGTCTGCAGGAAAGGACCCGTTGCGGCTGCCGCAACGCCCATTTGCACCACTTCGCGGCGCGTCAAATCAATCGTTTTCTTGCTTGCCATAACGTCCTGGTCACCTCAACTTTTCGACTTTGCCCAGAGGCAAAGCTTCCTTGGAATCCTCTATTATAGTCTCTTCAGGGTCCTCAATCACGGGTCGGGCGGACCACTCGGCTCCTGCCAAAATAACCATGGCCGCAAGGAAGCTTAGGAATACGATACTGGCCGAATCCAAAAATGGTCCATACTCGTGATGCATTTTGGCGCGAAACGGTGCCCAGATGTAGACCTGATGCGTCAAATACTTCATCAGTTCCAAGGCTAAGCCTACTACGATGGACACTGGAATCACGCGGACGGCAGAAACCTTGCAGTTCGGCAAAATCCAAAAAATAAGGAAGAGGATAGTTATGGAAATGGGGACGGCGGCCATTTTGCAAACCACGCTGGTTGCAGTTCCAAGCACGGTGGAGAAAATGCCTTGTTGCTTACTTAAGAATTCCTGATTCACGGCGGTCAACATTACATTGACGAATGCCAAGCTGCCGCAAGTGAGAATAAGCCCCATGCTCACCAATTGGTTTTTCAGGAAACTGCGATTCGTCTTGACGCCCCAGATACGATTCAAGGCAACTTCCAAAGGTTCGAAAATGCCATTTGCGGTGAACAGAAGCAGCAGGAGTGAGACGAACTCGAAGGACCTTCGGCGATTGGCAATTCCGTTGGTGCCGTTGCCATAAAGAATGATGCTGGCAATATCAGTGGGGAAGTAATCCTTAATTGTGAAGAACACGGCTTGCTCTGCCGCCTGCCAATGCATGGCGCGGCACAGGGCCGTCATCACAACCAGGAATGGAAAAAAACTTAGAAGCACATTAGCTGCAATTGAAAAGGCATAGACGTGTACTTCCACTTCCATCAAGTATTTGAATGTGGTGACAAGTTTGCGGAGCAAGCTTACAATTCCCTCCGCTTCATCAGCTCTGCAATGTGTTTGCTGGAGCGCATGGCTAGTGCAAGAATTGTAAGCGTGGGGTTCTGATTGCCAGCAGTTACAAAGGCCGCCCCATCATTCACAAATAAGTTCTTCACATCGTGCGATTGGTTCCATTCATTCAATACAGAAGTCTTCGGATCCTTCCCCATACGCGCCGTGCCCACATAGTGAATGGAATGTCCGTAATGGATTGGCCTTAGGTTCTTCGGCATGGTAAACTCCGCACCTGCTTTGCGGAAAATCTCTTCCCCCACCTGCATCATGTCTTGAAACATAGCTTCTTCGTTATCGCGCCATTTGTAGTGGAAGCGGACACCAGGAATTCCTGCATCGTCTTTCAGCTTGTCCTCAACCACAATATGGTTTTCCTTGTAGGGAAGAACCTCACCTTGAAATGTAATGGATGCGCCGGCCGTGTAGTAATCGCGGATCTTACTTTTCCAATCCTGCCCGAATCCAGCCAGTTGCTTACCAACGAAAGTGAATTCACCAATTCCCCCAGTTGGGAAAATTTGATAGCCGCGAATGAACTTATTTCCTCGCCAGTTTTCGGTTAGGTCGGGGATGATGATATGCGCCCCATTGCCATCTTCGTTTGTCACTTTGCGGCCCATCATTTGCGGCAGGAATGCGCCTAAAGAAGCGTACATGTGTTCGCTTAAGTAGTGCCCGACGGCACCGCTCGAATTGGCGATTTTCGAGTTCAACAGAATCTGCGAAGTCTCAATGCAGCCTGCACCAAGCACGAATGCTTTGGCGCGTACCTCGCGCCACTTTCTATCTACAGTGTCAAAATAATGTACGGAGGAAGCGCGCCCTTCTTTATCTAACTCTATCGACCGTACGCGCGAATTGGGCATCAACGTCAACTTACCGGTGCGCTGCGCGGTCTGTACTAATACGCGAAGAGAATCGAACTTCGATCCGCTATCGCACCCCAGCCAGCAAGGTCCGCAATGATGGCAAGCAGGGCGGCCGCGGTGATTCTTGGTAAGAATTGCTTTCGGCGCAGGCAGCACTTTCAAGCCACGTCCTAGACCTTCGCAAGCCTTGGTAAGTTCCACTTCAGCGCATTTTGGCCGGAGTGGCGGAAGACCGTTATTCAAGGGAAATCCGCCTACGGCTTGCACGGTGCTGGAAACTCCGATGAGGTCCTCAACCTTGTCGTACCAGGGAGCGACATCTTCATAAGTTATCGGCCAGCGCGTGTCGAAATCATCTTTGGGTTGAAACTCATTCGGCCCGAAACGCGGAGTAACTCCTGCCCAGAACAGACTCTTACCGCCAATGGCGCGGACGCGAGTCCATTCAAAGCCACCCTTATCAGACGCGGCGTAGGGTTCTTTTTTATCGTCGGCGAGAAAGCCACTCATGGTGAGCCATTCGTTGAAGTAATCGCCGCGCAATCCCCGGTTTGGCAGATCCCACCGGCGTGTGCGATGAATGGGAAATTCTGAAGGTTTCCGAAGCGGACCGCCATCCAGCATCGCAACGTCCAGCCCATGCTGAGTTAGGATATGGCCCGTCATACCGCCAGCAGCACCAGAGCCGATGATGGCTACATCATAGATCTTCATGCGGTCTCCTTTCCAACCAGTGGGCGGTAACTTTCGGGGACCGGGTGCGAAGAGTGAATGCAGCCTTCGAAGTTCATGAGGAACTTCATGCCTTGGTAACTTAGCTCTCTATTGATGCCTTCTTCCGATGTATAGAAGGCTTCAACCACTGCTGATTTCACCAGAACGAAGAACTTTTGCGTTTCAGTAACTGGGGCGAATTCACCAGCAGAGGCTTCGGTAAGCAGCGCTGTAACTTCTGCGGATGATTTGCCGGAGTAAGCAACCAACCCTTTGTTCCAAGAACTTTTCAGAGCAGGCGCACCATGGAAAAGGATGAAATCAATGTACACTTCCACCTTGGCTGCAGCAGCTCCGCCGGAACGTTCGTCGGCTGGAATGATCACAGCGGCAATGGTTTGCAACGTGGTGACTTGCTTCGGTTGTAAGAACCGGAATTTATAGGGGGCGCGGGTTGAAGGTGCGGCGGCCGTATGTTGATGGGCCGCTTCCACAGCCTGCGACCACCAGGCGGCTGCGGTTGCCAAAAAAGCGCGACGAGTTGCCATATGTGGACTAGCTTAGCAAGTGGTGCGCAGTAGCGGCTTCTTTGTATATTGCGCTGGAATGGACACAACGTGATCGGCCAACTTTGTCTCACCCTGACGGCGACCCACCAAGCGAACATAGCCCAAGTATTGGCCGCCATCCGCTTCCAGCGCGCTGATTTCCACTGCGTTATCAGGAGCGATTGCCTTGTGCCAATCAAGCCATCGTTGCCATCCATCGGCCATTGTGTCGGCAACTTCAATGCTCACTATCCCTGTGCGTTCCCAATGTCTGCGCCACCATGTGGCTGAATGAAAGCACCACAAATCCGGAGTCCACCATTCGCGAAGATGTTCAGGCATGGGCCCATCCATCTCCTTCATCAATCCAGCACCGGCTATGGCGATTTGGCCACCTGGTTTCAGGAAACGTGAAAGGTAGTTAAGGTAGAGGTCATCCGTCCCGTAGTAGATGAAGGAATCGATGCTGACAATGACGTCGAAGAAATCTTCAGCGAAAGGGAGTGCGCGTGCATCGGCATGGATGGGAAAGATACCATCTTCAAAGCCGGCATCGCGGATTCGTTGCACATTTTCAGAGACGTCGAACCAAAGATCGGTGGCCCAAACCTGGACCCCGAATTCATGGCGAAGGAATATGGAGGACGCAGCACGCCCGCAACCTAAATCGAGCACGCGCATGCCGGGGCGTAGGTCCAAGACACTGGTAAGCCATTCAGTGATCCAGAGTGAATTCGCTCCACCACTGACGCAGGAAGTGATCCATTCGGGGTTGTATTTCGATGTGCGGGGGAATTGTTTGGATACATAGCCAGCTTCAGAATTCATGTCTCAGAGTCGCATATTTGGGGCAAAGTATTGGTACTTTACTCATTTCGGGGGATTGCAGTGGGTGCAATTCTTTGCCAAGTTATCAGCATGGGTTTCCACTCAAGGAACGTCGCGCCTGCTTTGTGGATTGTCTGTTTGCAAATCCATGCGCAGAGTGGAGATCCCAAAGTTTATGAGGTTGTAAGTCCTAATGTTACTCATACTCCCCCCGCTGTAACTGCGGTTTCAAGCAATGTTGTTGTTGATCCAACGGGTAAGTTTGTATACCTAAAGTTCGGAAAGTCAATCCGGGCGTATCAGTTCGATGAGGACAAAAGTTCTATACTGCCAATTCCAGGATTCCCCTTTGAGATGGAGAAGTACTCCTGGGGTTTTGCCATGCATTCCTCTGGACGATTTCTTTATGCCACCAACTCCCATGAGGCAGCTATCACAGCCTATGCGATCGACGCCCAGAAAGGGACATTGGCACCAATTCCAGGGTCTCCGTTCACGGCAATGGAGTGGCTTGAACCGCTGACTATTTCAGGAAACGTCCTGAGGCTTAAGAGCCGCAAGACTGTTGGTACTTATGCAATCGACCCAGAGACTGGGAGTCTCTCTCCGTTAGAAAAATCTCAGCGAATTATAGAACCTCGCTTGCCCGAAGAAGAAACCGAAGCAAGACCAGAGCTACCTGTTGTGAAAGCAGTGCAGGCTGAATACTTCCATCAAGTTTTGAATCGTGATTCACAGACTAGTCTTCTAAGCGTTCGTGAAGCTCTCAATGGGCACATGTGTGTAAACTTGTACGCATTTTCAAAGGAAGAAAAATTGATCTCGTGCTGCTCTTGTCCTATTCCCACTTATGGAAATGCGTCCATTTCAACAGAACACAGTTTACTCTATTACGTTCCGATGAAAGAACAGATCAAGAACGTGATAGTTCGTGTTGTGAATACCATACACAACAAAAACAGTTCTTGTGCCAATGGTGCGGCCAAGGCTGGAAGTTCCGAACTTCCTCTAAGCCCGGGCCGCACCGTTTTTGCTACAACAATTGATTCAATGTCGATTGAAAATCCCAGCGGACTTGCCGAAAGATCCTTCCAAAGAGCAACGTACAGTCCTGCGGAACTCACCAATCTCTCCAATCGGTGTGCCCAACTTAATTCTCCTCACTTTGGAATTTGCAGAGACTGCAGAGCAGGTGCGGCTGATGGAGATTCCGACGGCTTTGGTGAGAACTAATCACTCCCTCATAGGAAAGACATTTTTTCAGAACGCCAAGCCACACAAAAATGTATGATGGTTGGTCTAAGCAGACCCACGTCGGTCTGCTCCTTATCTCCACGTAGAGGTTACAAACATGAAGTTGTCACGGCTGTTGGCCGCATTTTGCGCGGCAGGTCCTTTGTTGTGTGCTCAAGCATCTTCGACGGAAAAGCTTGAAGCAGAGATCGCTTCCCTGAAGACAGCCGTCGCCGCGGCTCAATCTTCTGGCGACAACGCCTGGATGCTAACCTCAGCGGCCTTGGTCCTGATGATGACCGGCCCCGGCCTTGCGCTTTTCTACTGCGGGCTGGTTCGCAAGAAAAACGTTCTGAGCACCATGATGCAGAGCTTCATCATGATGGCCGTTATCACACTGCTATGGGTGGCCGTTGGATACAGTCTGGTGTTTGGCAGCGGCAATCCAGTCATCGGCAGTTTAGAATTCGCGTTCCTGAAGGGCGTGGGTACCGCACCGAATTCAGATTACGCCCCCACCATTCCGCACCTCACTTTCATGGTTTACCAGATGATGTTCGCCGTGATTTCACCCGCGTTGATCACAGGTGCTTTCGCTGAGCGAGTAAAGTTCAACGCCCTTCTAGTTTACTCAGTAGCATGGGCACTCCTGGTTTATTTCCCAGTAGCCCACATGGTCTGGGGCAAGGGCGGATTTCTGAACGCCTACATGGGCGGAACCATTCCAGTCTTCGATTTCGCGGGCGGCACGGTGGTCCATATCACAACTGGTATTTCTGCATTGGTATGCGCACTTATGATTGGGCCGCGTGCAGGATATCCGAATGAGGCTATGAAGCCCCACAGTCTTGTTCTCAGCTTTACGGGAGCTTGCCTTCTGTGGGTTGGTTGGTTCGGTTTCAACGCAGGCAGCGCTCTATCTGCAGGTGGGCTTGCGGCAAGCGCGTTTGTGGCCACCCACCTGGGAGCTGCGGCGGGAACTGTGGGATGGCTGCTAGCTGAGAAGCTGATGTCCGGTAGGCCAAGCGCATTGGGTGCAATTTCAGGTGCAGTTGCTGGGCTGGCAACGGTTACTCAAGGAGCTGGATTTGTTTCCCCGATAGCAGGGGCAATCTATGGACTTGCCGGCGGATTGATTTGCTTTTACATGGTGGCAGTGGTGAAGAACAAGTTGAGGTATGACGATTCGCTGGACGCTTTTGGGGTTCATGGTATTGGTGGAATTATCGGTGCAACGCTGACAGGGGTGCTGGCAACTAACGCCGTCAATGACGCGCTGAAATTGCCTAATGGTAAGGCAGCCCAACTGGGATGGATTGATGGAAATGGGGCTCAGATTGGGAACCAAATCATTGGCGCTGTGGTTGCCATTGCGTTCGCCGTTGTTGGTAGCTTCATTGCTTTGCGCATTGCCAAGGTTGTATGCGGAGGCCTTCGCATGGAACAGTCCGAGGAAACAGAAGGGATGGACTTGACGATCCACGGTGAAGAAGGATATAACTTGGACGCTTAAAACATGAACCCTTGTAATAAGGGTATTGGTGCGATAAAGTGCAGACCATGTACTCTCTCCGCGTTGCAACTATGTTGTTAGTCAGCACTGCCGCTGTGTTCGCTCAAACAGCTCAAATGACAGGTCGTGTTTCCGACTCCCAGCAGGCGGTGCTTGTTGGTGCCGCAGTAATAGCGACCAATGTTTCCACACAGGTGATTCGCCGCACAGTTACCAATGAACAGGGGCTTTATTCAATTCGTGGGTTGCCCCCTGGAGACTATCAGGTGAACGTTAGTCAAGCGGGCTTTCGTTCTGAAAAGCGCAGCAACTTGCGCCTTATCGTGGATCAAACGGCGACCCTTGATTTTGAACTTCAAGTAGGAGGCGTGGCGGAAAGTATTGAAGTTTCAGCACAAGCTGCGCTGCTCGATAGTCAAACTTCCTCGCTGGGCCAGTTGATTGACAATTCTAAAATCCAAAACATTCCACTTAATGGGCGAAGCTCATTCCGGCTGGTGCAGCTGACTCCAGGTATTCTTACGACGCGCGCCGCCGGCGGACAGTTTGGCGATATCCCAGTGAATACAACATGGGACTCTAACTTTTCAATCAACGGTGGCCGGGCGCAGAGTAACGAGATTCAGATCGACGGGGTACCTGCTACCGCTGGTTTTTTCAACCAGATCACTACTATTCCGTCGATTGAAGCAACGCAAGAATTCAAAGTACAGAGCAATAACCTTTCTGCTGAATGGGGACGTTTTGCTGGTGGCGTGCTGAATGTGAGTACGCGATCGGGCACCAACAGCTTTCATGGCTCCCTCTATGAATACATGCGCAATAGTGCATTGGATGCGAATGAGTTTTTCAACAAAGGTGCGGGCCGTGAAATTCCTCCTTTTCGGATGAACCAATTCGGAGGAGCGCTTGGCTGCCCGATTGTCCGGAATCGAACCTTTTTCTTTGGCGACTATCAAGGTACGCGCTACCGCCGCGGCGATGTGTTTCGCTCCTCACTACCCACTCCGCTTGAACGGACCGGCGACTTCAGCCAGACACTTGGACCTACGGGTCAGTTGGCTACTATCTTCGATCCGCTTACTTCTTCCACTGCACGCCTTCCTTTGGCTAGCAACAAAATTCCTTCCAGCCGGATGAACCCGATTGCTGTAAAGATGATTGCTTTTTATCCTCAACCCAATGCTCAGGGCGATCTGTTTACTAACTTCAATAACTTCGTTTCAAACGCGGGCCGGTCTGTGGATTCCAATCAACTTTCAACAAAAGTGGACCATAACTTCAGCGAAAAGTGGAGGACTTTCGGGCGCTTTGCTCGCAATAAAACGGCACTTACACAACCTGACTACTTCAACAACGTCGCCACTTCAGGTAATGGCGCAGTGGGTACCACTCCTTTTACACAGCACACAGCCGCACTGGATAACACTGTGGTGCTGAATCCAACTACCATGCTTAGCATTCGCTACGGATTTGCCCGCTGGTATCAGCTGCGGCAGACCCGGAGCTATGGTTTTGATCAACGGGAACTTGGGATTCCTTCAAGTTTGGTTAGCCAATTTCAAATCCCAGTTTTCCCGGCAGTCTCAGTGGAACAGTACGCGGCGCTAGGTGGCCAAAGTTTCCTAAACAATGGGAATGATACTCATAGCCTGTTGGCGTCGATTACAAAAACCCTTGGCCGCCACAACTTGAAGTGGGGTGGTGACCTGCGTTTGCGCCGGATCAATTATTTCAACTTGGGGGCGGGTGGCGGAGCCTATACGTTCAATCGAGTGTTCACGCGCGGGCCGAATCCAAACCTCTTTACGAATACCGGCAATGGGTTGGCAAGTTTATTGTTGGGGCTGCCAGCGTCCGGCAATATTCCAACCACTGTTGGCGTGGCGATGCAGAATTACTATCTAGGTTTTTACTTTCAGGACGACATCCGCTTAACCAGCCGGCTTACTATCAACATCGGCCTTCGCTATGAAGCCGAGACGCCTTATACGGAACGGTACAACCAAATCAATGCCTTCAATGTGGACTTGGCTTCACCAATTCGTAATAGCAGTTTTCCGAATCTTAAAGGCGGCCTGGAGTTCGCCGGTAAAGGTTTGGGCCGTAGAGTGTACCAATGGGACAAGCTCAACTTTGCCCCTCGTGTGGGCTTCGCCTATTCGTTGAATCAAAAAACCGTGCTGCGATGGGGGGCAGGACTCTTCTATTCACCGTTGGATATTTCCAATAATGCAGTAGGATTTTCGCCTTCTGATGGCTATAGCGCCACCACGCCGCTGCTAGCTTCGTTGGACAACGGCGTGACTCCGTTCCGAACTTTGGCTAACCCCTATCCAGATGGCTTGGTTACGCCTAGCCGTAACAGTCTTGGTGCTTCGACACTTCTTGGACAAGCACCCAGCGTTTGGGATTCGTTTCCAATCACCGGCGAAAACTATCAATGGAATTTCAACATTCAAAGAGAGCTCCCCTGGGGTATGCTAACCGACATCAGCTATGCCGGCAGCCGCGGCATCCATCTTGGTTTCCGCAACCGTGAAATTAACGCGCTGAATCCCCAGTATTTGTCACTAGGGGCTGGTTTGAATACGCTGGTGGACAATCCATTTTTCGGAAGTATTCCAGCCGGTGCGCTAAGCCAATCGAGAGTGGCCCGCCGGCAACTGCTGCTGCCCTATCCACAGTTCACCGGCGTCAATATTATTAACATGACAATGGCTAACTCCATCTATCATTCACTGCAAATGAAAATGGAGCGGCGTTTTTCGCGTGGGATCAGCGTGCTTGCCTCCTTCACTTCCGGCAAGTTGATTACCGATGCACCAAGTCAGGTTTCGCCCATAGGGCCGGGCAGTTTGGGGACAGTTCAAAACTGGTATGACCTGCGATCGGAACGCGGCCTGTCCGATATGGACGTTGCACGATCGCTGACGGTGAGTTTCGTCGCCGAGCTACCTTTTGGACCAGGGAAGGCAATTGGTAATAGCGCATCCGGTCTTGCGGGGAAGCTTATTGGAGGTTGGCAAATCAATGGGATTTCCACTTTTATTGGAGGTACTCCCCTTACTTTATCCGCGCCAATTCCAGGCGGAGGGAATCGTCCAAACTCCACCGGCATAAGTGCTGAAATTACTGCTTCGCGAAGTCGAGGCGCGCAGATCGATAGGTGGTTTGACATTTCCCAATTCACATTGCCTGCCTCGTTCACCAACGGCAATGTGGGTCGCACGCTCCCAGATGTGCGTGGGCCTGGCCAAGTGAATACAGATCTTTCGTTGATTAAGAACACCAAGATTCGGGAGAAAGTCACGCTCCAATTCCGTGCGGAATATTTCAATGTGTTCAACCGCGCGAATCTCGATTTACCGAATACTGCATTTGGCAGTGGACAGTTTGGCCGCATTACTGGAACCGTGGGGCTGCCGCGGGTTGGACAACTGGCTTTGAAATTGAACTTCTGACCTGCGAACATTCCATGGTTAAATTTTAGGTGTGATGATTTCCAGAAGGTCTCTTTTGTTAGCCATTGGCGTTGCTGCGCCTTTGACGCGTGGAGCTATGCCGACGGTTCGTACAATTACTCGAGAGCCTAAGTTTCATTGGTTTGGATATTACGATAAGCTGCAGTTCGATCCCACTTCACGCTATGTGCTCAGCAATCAAGTGGACTTCGAGCATCGTTCGCCGCGTCCGGACGACACCATTCAGATTGGCATGGTGGATACCGAAGATGGTGACCGTTGGATTGAACTAGGTGAGACGAAGGCGTGGAATTGGCAACAAGGTTGTATGCTGCAATGGGTTCCCGGGTCTAAAGACGAAATTCTGTGGAATGCGCGAGAACAGGGCCAGTTTGTATCGCACATTCTGAATATTCGTACACACAAGCGGCGAACAATAGCTTCCCCAGTGTACGCACTGAGTGCCGATGGGAAGTGGGGAATTACTTGCGATTTTCGACGGCTGAATGATTGCCGTCCAGGCTATGGGTATGCCGGAATTCCTGATCCAAATAAGGATAAGCTGATCCCCGACGACGTTGGAGTTTGGAAGGTTGATTTGAAATCCGGGAAACGGACCTTGTTGGTTTCCATCGCTGATGCGGCTGGCATACCCTATCCGCCTGGATATTCCAAGAACGCAAAGCACTGGTTTAACCACCTGCTAATTTCACCGGATGGTAACCGATTCATTTTTCTGCATCGGTGGAGAGGGGACAAAGAAGGCGGCGGTTTTTCTACACGCATGTTCACGGCAGGGGCTGATGGAAAGGATCTGCACGTGCTGGACCCCAATGGAAAAACTTCGCATTTCATTTGGCGAGATGCGCGCAGTGTGTTGGCCTGGGCTTGGCATCCTTCCAACGGAGAGAAATTTTATCTGTTTCATGACCGCACTTCCAATGTAGAAGTAGTTGCGCCGGAACTGATGACCGTGAATGGACACTGCACCTATTTACCAGGCAACCGGTGGATTCTGAATGATACTTACCCTGACAAGGACAGGCTTCAGCATGTTTATGTATATGACACGCAAGAGAACAAGCGCGTGCCGCTGGGGGATTTTCTTTCCCCTAAAGAGTATGCCGGTGAATGGCGCTGCGACACGCATCCGCGGTTTAGTCCAGATGGTAAGAAAGTGGTCATTGATTCGCCCCACACTGGTGGGCGGCAGATGCACTTAATCGATTTGAAAACACTTTAAGTTCGACGAAACAAAATTTCGGCCACGTTCCGAACATACTGTTCATCAGCTAACTGCTCTACAGCTTCTGCGGGAAACGGTACCTGGGTCTTAAAATATCCTGCAAGCTCTGCGAATAATTCCAGGCGAGCTTGGGATTCCAGCGCGTCGCGTCTCAGTAAAGCTTCTAGCGTTAGCGAAGCAAGGCCAGGCGAAATTTTCTGTCTTAGCCGCGCCGCCAAATGGGCATGCTCGGCTAGCGAATTGAACTTGGCGCCAAACAAGTCTTCAAGTTTAGGCTGCTTATGATCTAACACTCGAACCACTACAGTGCCGGCAGCGATGTCGCCCAGCCTTTGACCATAGCGATGGAAAATGGAAACCAATCCACCTACTAAATAGAAGAGCGGCAACATATCAGCGGGCCGCATCAGGTTTCGGATAATCAGTTGGCTTGCATCCAAACGAAGGCCCTGCGAATCGACCACGCGAAGTTTCAAGATTCGCTTCCCGGGGGTTTGGCCGCGCCAGGCAATTTCCGACACCATGGAATAGAGTAAGTTGACTAGAAAATATACAAGCGTGGTAATGGCGGCGTAGTAATCGATCGCGATGGTTGCCAATGGCGCCAGGAATTGCATGATCATGGCGGAGATGCCACCGGAAATCAGAAGATCCAGACAACACGCCAGCATGCGGATAATGGGGCTGGCCAGAGGTAATCGAAAGGTGACGCCTTCTGGAGTTTGAATATTGAGTACATTGCCTTCAGATCCTCTCATGTGCCGCTCTGCCGCCCTGCGAATTGTAAGTACAGTGTAAGTACAAACAACTCCAAAGATCCAAAAGTGATTTTGACTGAGTAAGGGAGCACTGGCGAGTGATATTGAGAAAAGAAGGCTTCCACAATCCCCGCCCAAACCAGCAACAGGGCTGCGCCGCCGATGATTGTAACTACATCGGGTGCTACAGCACGCATCCTCTCCCGCAAGTTTTCACGGCTTCCCCAACCAATCAGCGCATGGGCAATGACCAAGCCTGCTTGGCCGCCGAGCAATATGGCTGGGATTTCTGTAGCCCCGTGCGGCAGAAGCCAACCTAAGAGGAAAGTGGTGTAACCGGCCGTGATGTAATCAAATGCAACGGCCCCTAAAATCACTCCGTTATAGAACAACACAATGATAGTACCAATGCCGTAACTCATTCCCAACGCCATGGCTGTGATGCTCACCCTAATATTGTTCTGCATCAACTGGGCAGCGAACGATCCTTTCTTGCCTGTTAGATCTTTGCCTCGGCCTTTCTCTTCTTCGGCGACGCGTTGTGCTGGGCTGCCAGAAAGATGGGAGAACGGCATGATCACCGATTTAGCTTCTTTGTCAATGGAAAGAGCCAGTGCTCCAAATGCACATCCTGCAATGGTAAGAAGCAATGCAAGTTGAAAAGCCACAGCTCGACGTCGAAACGTTACAGGGAACGTTACTGCCAGCCAATGCCATGGCCGGAAGCGCCCGCGGCTCGCGGATTCCTGCATTTCCCCATAGGCCCGGCTGACCAGCGTTTCCAGATAGACACGCAATTCCGAATCTGCGTAGAACGATTCCAGCCGCACTAGGTCTGAACAGGCTCGTTGGTATAGCGAATGGAATCGGGTGAGATCGGACACTGGTAACTGTTGGTGTGGATTGTTCTCAAGGCTGGTTAGCATCTGCTCCAGTGCCTGCCAATGCGGGCGTCCCGATTGTGCGAAGCGAGCCAGATCCAAAATCATAACAACTGCCTCTGTTTAGTGTTGCCGTAGAGTCTTACCAGCTGTTCCACTGCCGCACCCGGTTCCAGCAACGCCAAATGAACACCTTGATGCCGCAATTCAATCTGCGTCTTTTCCAGAGCGCGCCACGCTGTGTGGCTTGCTAGCCGTTCGTAGATATCGTCGATGGTTGCCGCATCGTCATGGGAAAACAGTGGGCTGAGTGAGGCTGGGCGCAACACTCCTGCCAGAATCAAGTGTTGCTTGCCAAGAATTCGTATGGCTCGCTGGAACGATTCAGCGATTACAGGATCGTCCAACTGCGTTAGAAAAATCAGCATTGCTCGGCGTCGCAAATTGAGCCGCAGGAAAGTTGCGATCTCCTCAAAATCAGGTGAAACCAAATTGGGATGAACTTGATAAATGCCATCGCGGCAAGCTGCGTAGTGGGCTTTGCCATTGCGTGCGCGGACGAAACTGTGGATCTTATCGCTGAAGGCAGCCAGGCCGAACAGATCGCCGTTGGACTCTGCGGCCGCGCCCAGCAAAAGGCCCGCAGTGATGTAGTGTTCCAGAATTTGTTCGCCATCAATGGGTCGCTGGGATAGTCGAGAGGAATCCAGAATCAGATAAATTTCCTGAGTTCGTTCCACTTGGTAAATTTTCGTGATGGGCTTAGCTCGGCGCGCGGTAGCCTTCCAGTGAATTTGATCGTAAGAATCACCGGGTGCATATTCGCGCAATTTTTCAAACTCGCGGCCTTGACCGACTTGCCGTTGCGCATGTACGCCAGCTAGGCCTTTTCGCAATGCAAGCAACCCTTCGGGCGTGCGCAAGTTTGGGTAAACCAGCAGTTCAAGCGAAAGCGGTTTTTCCTGGCGAATGTCCCAGAACCCTAATGGGGAAGGGGTTTCAAGATAGCAGCGATCCAGAACATAGCGCCCTCGGCGGTGTGGTGTAAGTATCCATTCCACTGCATAGGAACCTGCTGCTGCTGGCAATTGGAACCTCTGCTCCTCCTTCACTTCAAAGGATTCTGGAAAGTTGAAGGCCACTCGCAACTGTTTCGCTTTGCCGGATTGATTGGCGAAAAGCACACGAATGGTCGCTTGCCGTCCTTTGTAGGTACGGATTGGTTCGGTGCTCAATGGAGAAATACCAACCAGTGCGACACGTCCTAACATCCCGTCCAAAATTGCTATGGCTATGCAGAAGAATGCGGCAATCCATCCGGCTATTGCAAAGCCAGGGAGCAAGGCACCAACCACTGCAGCAGGAAATGCTATCAGGAGAACAAGCCACAATAATCTGGAAGAAGGCACCATATGTTTACAGGGGAACGGAGACGCTCTCCATCAAGCGGATGACAATTTCATTTGCTGTGATACCTTCAATTTCATACTCTGGCCGCACAATGAAGCGATGCGTCAAAACACCTGGGGCCATGGCTTTCACGTCATCGGGCGTAACGAAATCGCGAAGGGCCAGTGCGGCGTGAGCGCGGCTGGCGGAAAGAAGAGCCTGCGTTGCCCTGGGTCCAGCACCAACCAATAGACCTTCTTCTGTACGTGAACGGCGCACCAAGTCCACCACGTAGTTCACCAGCTCAGGGCGCATTTCCACATCCTGCAACGCTGCTCGGGCAGTGCTTAGTTGACCGGGACCCAACACCGGCTTCACATCGCCCCGGGCCAGAACTTGTTCCGGAGATTCGGACGCCAGCATTCGATTTGCTAATTCCATTTCCGCATCGCGCCCAGGAAAGCCAATGTTGATTTTCAACAGGAAGCGGTCTTTTTGCGCCTCAGGCAATGGGTAGGTCCCTTCGTATTCAATTGGGTTCTGTGTGGCGAATACGGTGAAGTCTGGAGACAGCTTATGTGTTACTCGATCTATGGTGACTGACCGTTCTTGCATGGCTTCAAGCAAAGCTGATTGCGTTTTCGCCGGTGCGCGATTGATTTCATCGGCCAATAGAAAACTGGTGAACACCGGTCCTTCAATCAATTTGAATTCGCGCCTTTCCATATCAAAAACGTTTGTGCCGGTGATGTCCGACGGCATCAGGTCGGGTGTGAATTGAATACGCGCAAAATCACAACCCAAAACGCGGGCCAGCGTTCTGGCAAGGAGTGTTTTCGCAACACCCGGTACGCCCTCTAGCAATCCATGTTGATTGGTGAGCACTACTACCAGAGCCTGATCCAGAGGACCGTCCTGCCCGATGATGACGCGCCGCACTTCGTCGCGTGCCTGGTTCAGGAGCTGATGCAATTGTTCAAGTCGTTGTGTCATGATTTTTCCTGCAATATTTTCGCGATGTTGCGGTAGGCATCTACTGGGCTGCCAGAGGCTTCAACTGCCGCCAGTTCCATGCGAGCTACTCTAGCCGACTGGTATGCCGGCATTACTGTCTTTGATTTCTTCCACTCTTCAAGGCAAGTGGCGATTAGTTGCTTTTCAGAAATGGAGCGCCGCAGTAAGTTAGTAAGTCCAGCCACGGAACCCCGCCCGGTTAGTACGGCCACTGCGGAAGGCCGATGGGGCAGTAGGGAACTTGATCCGCGCCAAATGAATAGCACTCCCCATCCCAAAAGGACACCTAATGCAGCGGTCAGCTGATACCGGCGTAGCAAGCCCATCAGGCTGCCGCTTTCTTCAATGCCGAGCGACTCTTCGTCGAAAATGATTGTGCGTGGCGTCCCGAGCATGGCGGCTAGCAAAACTGCATCGCGCGATGAGCGCAAGCCTTCGTTGGATAGTAAATAGGGCCGAGTTGTAAGTACCACTGATCCTTTGCCATAAGTTCTTTCGGCAACCAGGCAACCCTGTTCGCCATCGAGCAAGCAAGACCAAATTGGATCGTCAATCCGCAGTGCCAACTCAGAATCTCTTGTTGCTGCTTCTAACGCTTGTCCTGCTTTGGCGGTTCTTCCAAGCAGATAGATTTGGAGACGAGCTTCAATGGCCCGCATACCTTTGGAAGCTTTTTCCTCGAGCATGGAACCATGGAGTGCAACCACCAAGCGAGCTCCTGCCAGCGCCATGTTTTCCCATGCTTCTGGTTTGTCTCCGCTGAGGCTCCATGCGGTGGACGTCATACCTAGCCGCAGGATCAGAGCATTTGAGGCCTGTTCTTCACGCAACGGTTTGTAGGATCGGGACACTTCATATTCCCCGGTTTCAGCAAGAGCATCGTGCAGTGCTTTTGCTCCAAGCGGATCGCTGCGAAGTGATGAGTAAAGTGGATAGGAGTTTCCTGCAGCGCTGGTGAGTGACTGCATTTGAACGAATAGGTACACGAACGCTGCTATGCCAAACAGCAGGCCGCCAACAATGATTTTGTTACGCATTTGCACTCCGCCGAAGGTCTTCAATCTGGCATCGCAAAAGTTGATAAGTTTCGCTACCAACGCGGTGCGTCCCATACCAACCCTGTTCAAACAGCAGCAGGTAATGTCCAAACAGTTGTGGCACCTGCGGAGATTGCCGGCCACGCCGCTCCAATTCACGCAAATATTCAAGGCCGGATTTCCACTTCTTGATGGAGACTAAATTCCGGTGCATTAAGTGATTCAGTCCGGCAAGATACAAAGCGCGCGTGGCCAACCGGAATTCTCCTTTGTCCGCCTCAGCGGCAGCGAGGGCCAGCCATTCGTCTTCAGGAAGTTGATCGGCTGTAATGGTCTCATCTTTCAAATCGACATGCGCCGCAGTCATGGCGGTGGCGGTTGCAACTAGGGGTGACCGAATCTGCGAACGCTGCCAATAGAATATTGCCCCAAGCGCAACAAGAAGCACTGCCGCAGCTATGTAGAGCATTGTTTCAAGAGTGCTGCTGTCGGCACCTCCCGTTGGCGGAGGCAGCGACTTGTCCTTATCCTTTTCGAACAATTTCTTGAGCAGCGCACTCAACCAATCTGTGGCCTTGGTCCACATTCGATTCAAGCTTGCTAGCCATGCAGGTGTGTCTCCTTCTTTGGGTGCACGCCACAGAAATTCATCGCGCTCCAACACCTTACCAATAGCCTTGTCTATTTTGTTGGCCGCAGGTGGAGGCTGCGGTTGAGCGTCAATTGCAGTGACGGTCAGCATCAGAATTAAACCAATGGCTGCTACTCGGCGGAAGTCAATCCGCAAGTCCTCGGCGGTTGTGGCGGTCTGACTATGGAAACAACGGATGGTGTAATAAGCATCCAGCAAGGGATCGAAAACAAGATAAACAATTAGGCAAACAGCAACCATGAGCACAGGACTTGCAATGCCGGGTCCCATGCGAGCCAGTTCACTTTCCACACCTAGAAAGGTTTTCGCTAACTGTGGAAGGGTTAGAAGTAAGAAACCACAATTCAAGAAAGTAAGTAGAGAAGCAAGGCTTGCAACGCCGAGTGCGATGTAGTTCTGCTTGGCACTATGGAGGGATAGCCTCCAAGAATGGCCGATAGGATTTGACGCTTCACCAGCGGAGAACAATTGCAGGTTTTTGAAAAACCCCAGCACTTGCGGATACGGTAACGTGGCCACCATTGCGATTGGAAGCAGAATCAATGACAGGGGCTGAACTGCGGTAGTTACAAGGATCATGCGAAAAATGCGGGTACGAGTCCAGGGCTTGACTTCGCCTGTTAGTGAGTCATACAAACTATTCGAGAATACGGCTTGCCACACATTTTTCCATAGAAACAGCAACGTCAACACTAACGAATACTCTGCCAGATGATCGTTGGAACGTGAGTCATATGCCATGTCCGCGAAGAAGAACAACAGCGCGCACACCAAGGGCAAAGCACCGACTGCGTAGATGGAAATGCCTTGCAATGCTTTGTGGCGCAATAGTTCAAGGGCCCGTTCCAGCAGTTCAATCCCTGAACGTTGATTCACGAGGTCCCCCTGTGGAAGGATACAGGAATTTGTGACAAGGCCCATCCCAGATAGTAGTGCACCATCCAGCACAACAGGAATCCGGCAGCAGCCATGGTGGACCAACGGCCCCAATGCGCGCTTTCAGGCTTGCGTTCAATTTGCGCAGCAGCCAGGCAGCGAGTGCAAGTGAGGCGGCCATCATGTTCCACCACACATTCGCGGCAATAGAAATGTTTGCAACTGGGACAACGTCCCACCGCTTCGCGCGAGGAGTGGTTCAGGCAGCGCTGCTCAAACAGTGCCACGTGATTAATCCTCCTCTGGCAGTATGCTGCGTAGGTGGATAAGGGTAAGGATGGCAGCGGGTAGACGCCAGGCGGCGGAGAACATAGTGGCTTCCCTGAAATACGGCCAGTTTCTGGATGATTCAAGCAGCGCCTTTGCTTTTTGGGCATCTGCGATCAGCGTAAGGTAGTAACCAAAGTATGCCGCAGTCAGTATAACTTCCACTCCAAGAAAGACCAGAATAATAGGGATCCAGGTTGAATAATACGTGGAGTTGAGACCAAATCGAGGGCGCTGGCGATAGACCAATACTGCGAAAACGATCTCGCCAAATAGTGCATAAAAGGCGATCGTGTTCAGCTGCATATTGTCCCAGCGGAGCAAAGCCAAGGACAGAATCAAATTCCCAACTAACGAGGCAAGCAGGACATATAGGATCAACTCACTAGGCTTGGCTATAGTTACAGGTTCAGGACTCAGCCCTTGGCTCAATATTGTCTCATTGGAGACATTCTCAAGTGATCCTTGTACTTCGGTAATGGCCCGGTGTAACTCCGTCAACACTTGATTCGCCGTGCGAACTCGCGTCACTGGCCTTAGGATGTGCTCGCTGACAGCGGTGCGCAAAAGGCATCGGCACTTGGGGCCTCGCAATACATCTGAGGCCACGGCGGCCAAAAGCGCACCACTCGGAATTGCGAAGAAGATATTTAAGAAACGGGAATCTGGCACTACCCAGCTAAGCACGAACGCGCTGAGTGCAATCAACGCGAAAACGACTTGCCGGAGTGGTTCCGATTCCAACTCCGTCACGACGATGGCTTCAATATCCTCAAACCTATAGCGGCTGTATTCTTCGGTGAATCGATTAGATTGGATCATTAATAAATGATCGGCTGCTACCCAGAGTTGACTATATTGGATCCAACTCCGCCGCTTGCCCGTAAGTTTGCTGTAAGTGGGTGTGGCCATGGGTTAAGGGGTCCTTTGCAGGAATAAGAGGCTGAAAGCGAATGCTCCCCACGCAAGAGATAGAATTACTCCAAACCCAATGGCCAAAACGAACCGGGCCTTCGAGCGTGGCAAGATTCCCAGCGGCGATTTCCAATGCCTCAAGCCGTAGTAAACGGACACGGGCGCAGTAATGAAGGTGAGCACGGTGAAAGGCCAGACAAAGAATGGAACAGTTGCAATGCTGAGGGCAATGGAATCGTGCATCACACGATGGTTATCGAATTCCAATATTTTTTTTGTACTTGCACCAACGTGCAAGCAGTTGGGACACAAGTGTCGGCCATCGAGTGGGCAATCGCAAGTGTGGCACAGAAATCGGCCGCACTCATCGCAAGGCAGCACGGCACGAGTGGTTGGGTGATAGAAGCAGCTAGCCTCGTCATCCTGCTGAATCGTCTCCACTTCGAGGGCTTGGTTCACCCGGTTGATAGCTGGAAAAACGGTGACACGGGAAATTTGTCCACAACCACGGCAATGCGTACCTTGAGGATCGTTCCATGCGGAAATTTCAAGAAGCCACTGGCAGGCGGCGCAGCGAACTTGGCCCATGGTTTCCTAATTTGTACGAATCACTCGTGTGTCGCAAAGATGATCGTGCAGCGCGCGTTTTTCTTCATCCACGCCAGCAATGATGTAGCCGATGGTCAACGTCATACTACTCAGCATGGTGCCGAAGAAGCGACCTACGGCTCTGCCTGCTGTGATTGGTCCGCCATCGGAGCGAATCACTTTTAAGTTGAGCAGAATTTTCCCAGGAGTTGCTCCGTGATTCACAAGAAAGTAAGTCTCGTATGCAAGTTGAAAGGCAAGCCCGAATAGTGTTGAGAAGGCGAAGATGGACATGGTTGAAACCAGGTCGTCATTTTCAAGAGTTCTAAGACCTATTGCAGCAAGGCCGCTAAACTGAATGATTGCGGTGACGATGCCGGTCAATATGCTGTCAATGCATCTCGCCCAAAACCGAATCCAAAATCCACCAAACCGCTTCAGGCCCACAGTCTGGCGGCCCTCGCGCATGGATTGCAAAAAGGCCGGTTTGCAATTAACACAAACTAACTTTTCGCCAATCGCGGCCAGTGCTTGAGGGCTATAGGCATTTCCGCATAGCGAGCAAAATTTTGTATCCTCGCTTTTTGTTGCAGCGGGTTGCGTTTCAGCAGGCACTTCTTTAGCTGCAGGCGCTTCGGCAACTGCAACCACAGGAGCTACTGGAGGTGGTCCAGAAAGTTCAGCCCATTGCTGCCAATCGGCCATGCCTTCGCGCCAGACAAGCGTGTCCGGCCGAATGGTCCTGGCAGCGATAAGCTGACGGAACATTTCTTCTTCAACAGGCCCACGCTGCTGACCTGCTTCGGCGTAATACCATTTCATGGATCGGGATCCTCACTTTTTGCGCTGATAGCCTGAGTCTATCAAAGGAAATACCCAGAGCGAATAAGAGAAATGCCGTAGAATTCAGAAATAAGCAGAAACAGCGCTGGGTTTTGGTTGTCTACTGCACTATGAAGACAAGGTATTGGATCAGCAGTGTCGGCTTCTTACTCAGTTTTTCGCCACACCAAAGAGCTACTGCAAGTTCCAAAATCTGCTATCCGGCGCATCTGGTGTTTTTTCGATCAGTAGACGGAAAAGTTGCTCCGCCGACCAACGGGAGGCGTACTTTCGATAGCCTTCACCAATCTTTACTCTTCGCCGAATCGCCGTTGGTGTGCTCAATTGTTGAAACGGGCGCTCCCACCTCAGAATCTATCTGGAATCCACTTGTTGCTTCAAAGTCGCATTCCATTCATCCACGACCTCTCAGTCAACCGAACTCGGCGAATTTGCTTACTACTTACTTCATGCGGCTGCCTTGTTGGTAAGTGCTACTCTGTCTCTGATCTCATTGGAATTGTTTTGTTAGTGGGTTGCAGACGGTTGAGTGGCTAGTTTCTCATTTCAAGCGATCAATTGGAACTCTTGCAATGTCCGATATGCTGCAACCCGTAAGTGTTCAGTCGATTGACAACTCTTAGGAACCGCAGCAGGACCAGGTAACAGTAAGCGGACAGCCACACAGGCGGATAGCAAACGGCAGGATCGAATTTTGCATGCTTTCGTAACTGATTCTCTTTCGTTTCCATTATGGAAATCCAACAAAAGGAGCCAGCTTCCTCTTGCCCCACTGAGCGCACGGCAACCGCCCTCACCTTGCTAAACTTGTAGTTCACCCCACATGAAAAGAGTGATTGTAGCGATCGACGGCCCGGCGGGCGCTGGAAAAAGTACCATTGCGCGCCGCGTCTCGGCCAAAACCGGATTCGTCTACATCGATACAGGTGCCATGTACCGCGCCGTTGCTTTGTGGGCGTTACGTGCCGAGGTTGACCTCACAGACATGCACAAGTTGGAGGAGTTAGCCAAAGCCGCCAATATCGTCTTCCTAAATAATGGTGCTGGCTTGGAATTGAATGGGGAAAATGTTTCCGCCGAAATTCGCACTCCAGAAGTTACTGCCGCTGCCTCAAAAGTAGCCGCCATTACAGCAGTTCGCCGCGCGTTAGTGCAGAAGCAACGCGAAATCGCAGACAATGCGAGTGTCGTCATGGAAGGGCGTGACATTGGAACCGTTGTGTTCCCTGAAGCCAATGTAAAAATTTTCCTTGATGCAGATCATAGTATCCGCGCCGAACGTCGAGCCCTGGATCTATGCGACGCCGATGCCGGGCAAGTTTCCAAAGACATCGCCGAACGCGACAAGCGTGATGCTGGACGCCCCGATTCGCCCATGACGCAAGCCCCTGACGCCGTCTACCTCGATTCCTCCAGCCTCAATCTGGACCAAGTTGAAGAAGCCATTTTGAAACTGATCCGTGACCGGACTTCAAATGGAAAGGAGATTCATTAGTTTGACCGATTTATTAGTAATGAAGTTCGGTGGCACCAGCATGGGCTCAGCCGAACGTATGAAAGTGGCTACACAGATCATTTCTGATGCAAGGGCCCGACGTCCCGTGGCTATCGTAGTCTCGGCGATGTCAAAAATCACTGACTTGCTTTTGGACACCATGCGCCACGCTGAGGGCGGCGACCGCAGCGGTATGGATGTAAATTTGGCAACTCTCCGCAAACGTCATGACGACGCCTGCAAAGAGCTTCTTCCAGAAGCCGCCCAGCCTGCCATGCACGATAAGTTAGAAGTTCTCATCTCCGAATTTCAGCGCATCGCTGAAGGCATGCTGTTACTGGGAGACCGTCCTATTCGCTCCGTTGATGAAGCCGTTGCTATAGGTGAGCGCCTATCCTCCCACTTAGTCGCTGCTTACTTGGATTCAACCGCCGGCATTCGAGCCCAGGCTGTCAACGGCGCTGACGTGATTGTCACCGATTCCGTTTTCGGTAACGCCACACCCCTGCTGGATCAAACGAGAGTTAAAGCCCAGGTAATCGTTAGCCCCCTTTTGGAAGCCGGAATTGTTCCGGTAATGACCGGATTCAACGGTGCCACTCAAGATGGCCGCCCAACCACCTTAGGGCGAGGCGGCTCTGATTTCAGCGCCTCAATTCTTGCTGGTGTAATGGACGCTGCCGAACTTTGGATCTGGACCGACGTTGATGGAATTATGACCGCTGATCCTCGCCTGGTAAAGGACGCCGCTGTCCTTGATGAAGTAACTTACGCCGAAGCCGCCGAGTTGGCTTACAACGGGGCGAAGGTGTTACACCCTCGAACATTGGCCCCACTGGTGGATAAGAAAATCCCCGTCTACAGTAAGAATAGTTTCAACACCAGTGCCCCTGGAACCAAGATCGTCCCGCAACTGAAAACTGCCGGTGGCGCTCGCGCAGTTACCTCCATGGCCAATGTGGCAATGGTGTCAGTAGAACCAGCCACAGCAACCATCCCTGGAACTCGCATCATGGCTCGCGCTCTAGATGCGTTGGCGTTGACCAACGCCGAAGTACTAACATTTTCCAGCTCCAGTTATCGCCAAAGTTTCTGCTTCCTAGTCCGGCGTGACGAACTGGCCGCCGCGCTGCAGGCCATTGAAGAAGCCTTATCGCTTGAACTGGCTCATGGCTATGTGAAGCCGATCGAAGTGGAAGAAAACGTCGGATTGATCGCCGTGGTAGGCGAAGGAATGCGAGGCGTGCCAGGGCTTGCCGGCCGCATCTTCACTGCCGTTTCGCGTGTACAGGTGAACATCATCGCCATCGCACAAGGTTCAAGCGAGTTGACCATCAATTTAGTAGTGCGCCGAGAAGGCCTGGAAAAGGCAGTTCGTGCGATTCACGAAGAGTGCCGCATGAGTGAACTGGCCAAGTAGAAAATTTCCAGAAACATTTCCTGGGTTAGACGACCGGTCTGAGTATTTTGCTGGCTGGGGTGATACGAAGTGATTACATAGGGTTGTAAGTCATGAACCTTGCCATGCTCAAACTTAAATTGGCCAATCTTTTTAATGCGCCCTTGATTTCTTAAAATCCCCAAGTAAGCGTCAAACGCAATTTTCCCAAGAGCCACCACTACTTCAACTTTCTTCAACACCACTAATTCGCGCTCCAGATAAGGGCGGCAGTTAGCCAGTTCCTTTGGAAGCGGCTTGTTATCGGGAGGCGCGCAGCGCCCCGCACCAGTAATATAGGCGTCAATAAGTTGTAATCCATCCTGCCGAGTTCGGCATTCAGGCTGCGAGGCGAAACCGGCGTTATGCATCGCACGAAAC
>JAYUSZ010000095.1:0-14054 GCA_043755435.1 Bryobacterales bacterium
AACTGGCTGGTGTGATGGCACACGAAATTGCCCACATTGCTGCGCGGCATGGAACTAAGCAGGCAACTCGTGGGCAGTTTGCGAACATCGCTACGATCCCACTGATCTTCATGGGTGGTTGGGCTGGATACGGAATCCGGCAAGCTTCCAGCATTTTGATCCCGATGGGTTTTCTAAGCTTCTCTCGCGGATTTGAAGAAGAGGCGGATATGCTGGGGCTTCAGTATTTGTATAAGTCTGGCTATGATCCTGGTGGCTTTGTGGACTTCTTTGAAGAATTGCAATCTTTGGAGAAGAAGAAGCCTGGAACCATGGGCAAAGTTTTCAGTTCACACCCATTGACGGATGACCGCATTAAGAATGCGCAAAAGAACATTCAGGAAAATCTGGAAGCGAAGCCGGAATATGTGGTGACCACTAGCGAATTCAATGATGTGAAGAACCGGTTATACACGCTGTTGAATCGCCGGAAGCCAGATGCCAAGGAAGACGCGAACCGTCCGAAGTTGCGCAAGGCACCAGGAAGCGGTGGGACGCTGGACGACGATGAAAAGAAGCAGAAGACGGACGAGGATGAACGGCCGACGTTGAAGCGCAGGAATTAAAGCAGCGTCGGAATTAATCTTTCGCTCTTAGTTTGGATTTGAGACGCCCGCAGCCAATCTCTTGGTGAGCGGGCGTTTCTGATTCTAAGTGGTTGTGTAAAATTGCAGTTAACCGGTTTGTTGCATTGTGCCGGGGATTCTTAAAAGGGATAATCAAATCATGCGTCAACTGATCCTGCTTGTTATGCTGGCGGCTTGGGCCTTGGGCCAGGCTCCAATTACTGTTTCCGTGAACGAGGTAATTGTGCCGGTTACGGTGACCGATGACAAGGGCCGATTTGTCTCCAATCTGGACGAGAAGGATTTCAAGATCTATGAGGAAGGAAAAGAACAGAAGATGTCCTACTTCTCAAGGGAACGCGAGCAGCCGGTGGTGGTTGGATTCCTGTTGGATCTATCGAGCGCATCCACCATGCATTGGAAGAAGTATCAGGAAGCGGCGCAAGAATTGGCGTTGACATTGTTGCCGGAAGCCGACCGCGGGAAGAAATTTTCCGGCTACCTGATTACATACAAAGAAGAAGCAGAGTTGGCGGTGAACACCACCAGCGATTCGGCGAAAATCGTAGAGAAGATCGGAAAGTTGAAGCCCGGCGGCGGTGCAGCTTTGTATGATGCGATTTATATGGCCTGCACCTCGCGCAGCTTGGTGAAGGGTGAGCCGCTGGAACCACGCCGCGTGATTGTGGTGATTGGTGACGGACACGACAACGCTTCGAAGAAATCACTGGACGAAGTCTTGGAAATTGCCCAGCGGAACCTGGTGAGCATTTATGGAATTTCAACGGTGGCTTTCGGGTTCAGCAGCGAAGGTGAAAAGAATCTGTCACGGATGACGCAAGAAACCGGTGGACGGGTTGAGTATCCATTGAACAACTTATATAAAGATGTTTCGGGGTATTTGTCTACTCCTTCGGATGAAGGCAACTACGCCATTAAAGTGGGCACCGGCGGGTATGCGTCGGAAATTGCCAAGGGAATTTTCGGATCGGTTGCGAACATTGCTGGTGAGGTAACCTCGCAGTATATTTTGCGCTATGTTCCAGAGAAGGCCGAGGGCAAGAGAATTTTCCGTCGAATTGAAATTCAAGTGGCCCTTCCAAACGTGAAAGTGCGAGCGCGCCAAGGCTACTATCCATATGGCCCAGAGGTTGGGGTGAAAAAATAGTCGGGGCTACGAGGAAATCCGGCGATAAGTCAAATTATAAGGAAGGGATGAGAGTGGAAGGCACTGGCACTGTTTTGGAACTCAAGCGTGCAGAGTGCGTGCTTGTGGATGTGTGCCTGCCAGGGTTGCCTGCGGAAACAGTGGGCGTATTGCTGCTGGATCCGGTGGAGAACAAGCTCTACTTGAAATTCCGGAATGATTGGGAGGAGTTCGCACCATCCGAGAGTGACGTGCTTGGTTTGCTGGAAGACGATCTGGAAAAGAAGGCTACGGAGTTGGGCGGAGCACAGGTGCTGGCCTACTTGGAAGATCAATGGAGCAACCTGTTGCGCGTGAGCGAGCGGGAAACCATGCAGGTGGCGAACTTTGAATCCCGGTTGCGCCGCTTGTTTCGCGAAAACATTAAAGTTGCTGTAACTCCATATAGAACTCATCTGCCTTTGACATCATGTCAGGCAGCGGCTGGGCATCTTGGAGAACAGTTGGGACTGGATGAAATCAAAGAATGGATTTCGGTGCCTGCAACCCTTCGGAACGTCAATCAAGACATGTTTGTGGCGCGCGTTACAGGGCACTCAATGGAGCCGCTGATTCCTGCCAATAGCCTATGTGTATTTCGTCATAGTGTAACTGGTAGCCGCGGTGGGCGCAGGTTGTTGATTGAAAAATTCGGCGAATTCGACGAAGCCACGCGATTCACGATCAAAGTTTACCGCAGTGAAAAAAAGCACCTTAGCGATGGGGAATGGGAACATTCCAAAATCAGGCTGGAACCCTTGAATCCCGAATATTCACCGTGGGAATTGGAGCCCGACCAGTTTCGTGTGGTGGGTGAATTTGTGGCTGTGCTTCCTGACGAAGAATAGGCTTTGTTGATTCCTTAAAATCAGCGACAATGGAGGACATGCCATTGCTACGATTCACTCTAACTCTAATGTGCGGTTTGCTGGCTTTTGGGCAAACTGATTTGCAAATCCTTCGCGCCACCTATGGGGACGGCAACACAGTTCGGGACGTCACCAGCCACGTGGCGGCAAAACTTCAAAACTCGACTTTACGGATACAGGCAATGCCCGACGTGCTCGGTGGCGACCCGGTTCCAGGGGCTGTGAAAACTCTATGGGTGCAATACAATTTTCGCGGGCAGACGGGAGAAGTATCGGCACAGGACGGGGCTTGGATTATCCTGCCCACCACTGGCAGATTGACGGTCCCTGATATCTTTCGCGGCGGTAATCGGCGCGGCAACACGCAGCAGCAGCAGCAGCAGCAAGGTCAACTGATCATTAACTCCGCACAGTATGGAGCGGATCCCAAATGGGTGGATGTGAAGAGCACGCTGGATGCCCGCATTCAAAACAATGCGTTGAACATGCAGGTGAACAACAGCAACTTTGGTGGCGATCCGATTATGGGTAAGCAGAAAACACTGCGGGTGAACTATTCCTACCGCGGGCAGAATTACGATGTTGCGGTTCCCGAGAATGGAACGCTGAACATTTCTGATTCGCAGATGGGTACCGGAGTTCCGTCGCGGCCGGTGATCTTCGGACGGGGCAACAATAATAACAACAGCCAATTGGTGATTCTGTCGGCGGAATATGGCGCACCGGCGCAGCCAAATAGCAATGATCAAGCATCGCGGCGCGATCGGTTCAACGACGTGAAGGGGCGGCTGGATTCGATGATCCAGAACAATACCTTGCGAGTTGTGGTGAATAACGCAAACCTGGGGATGGATCCTGCACCTGCTAATAAGAAGATGCTGAGGGTTAGCTATCAGTGGCAGGGACAAACTTTCCAGGCTTCCGCTGACGAAAATGGAACCTTGACGATTCCCGATGCAGCGGCTGCGGCGCAGATTAATTCGAACTATCCACAAACAAACTATCCGGCGGCTACAACAACAACGAATTCCTCCAGCGGCGGTTTCTTTGGAGGACTTTCACAGGTGAGCGGGCTGCGCATTCTTTCAGCCACTTATGGGTCTGGGAATCGCGTGATCGACGTCACGAATATGTTGAACTCCAGGGTTCAGAACAATTCATTGTCTTTGTCAGTAAACAACGAGACAATGGGGCGGGATCCGGCGGTGGGTGCTGATAAAGTGCTGCAGGTAACCTATGAACTGAACGGGAACCGGCAGCAGGTTTCAGTAAACGAAGGGAAGTCACTACGGATTCAGTAGTTTGAAGTAGCTTAGACGAGGGCCACCGTTCGGAGGTGGCCCTTTTCATTTCGAATTGCGATAGACTCGACCCTATGAACCGAAGAGATCTGATGAAATGCTGCACTACGGCGGCTCTGATGGCAAGTCCGGCAATGGCGGCAAGTGGGCGTTCACGATTGCGGACAGCCTTGTGTGCCTATTCGTTTCGAACGGATCTCGCATCGAAAAAAATGACGTATCACGATCTGGTGCGTTTGGCAGTGGACACGGAAATTGACGGGTTGGATTTAACTGTCTACTGGTTTCCCGATACAAGCGATACGTTCCTTTATCCGTTGAAGCAACTGGCGTTCAAGAACGGCGTGGAGATCTACAGCATTTCCATTCGTACGGACATGTGCAAGATGCCGGGCGAGGCAGCGGCCAAGGAATTCGCCGAAGTAAAGAAGTGGGTGGATGCGGCCGCAAAGCTCGGAGCCGGTCATATCAGAGTATTTGGCGGCACTGTGCCCAAAGGTGTGGCGGAGGACGACGCGGCCAAGTGGGTAGTGGAGTTACTGAAGCGATCGGCTGATTATTCCGGTTCTAAGGGCGTTGTACTGGGTCTGGAAAATCATGGTGGGATTACGGAGAAAGCGGAGCGGATCGTCGACATTGTGAAGCAGGTGAATTCGCCTTGGGTTGGCGTGAATTTGGATACCGGAAATTTCAAGCGCGACGTTTATAAGCAAATTGAAATGATTGTTCCCTATGCGGTGAACGTGCAAGTGAAGGCAGAGTTCAAGGATGAAACGGGCGATCATGAATCCGATTGGAATCGAATTGCAGGCATGCTCCAGCGGGCTAGCTACAAGGGCTACTTGGCGCTGGAATATGAAGCAGCAAAATCCGCAGAAACGGAAGTGCCCAGGCTGTTGCAGAAGCTGAAGGAAGTATCGAGGAAGTACAGCGCTTGAAAAGCATTCCATTGATTTTGCTGGTCGTCTCAACTGTTTCGGCGCAGAAGGACCTGGAACTTTTAGTGAAGTTGCTGCCTCCATCGAACACCCGGATTACTGGCCGTATCAATGTTCATGATAAGAGTTGGGAGGAGTGGCAAAAACGCACTGGTGAGATGCCTCCCGATTTTTCCAGGATGCGGTCCCTACCATTGTTGCCAGACCCGTTGGAGGGTGTGCGTTCCATTGCTGATTGGTCCAAGCGCAGGGCGTTAATCCGCAGCCAACTGGAAAAATGGGTTACTGGGACAATGCCCCCTTCACCACAAAATCTTCGGGCAATTGTGACAAAAGAAACGAGCGAAGGCGACCTAACCGTGCGCGATGTGCGGCTGGAATTCGGGCCCGACCATAAAGCCACTTTGCGCGTCCAATTATTAATTCCGCGGGGAAAGGGACCGTTCCCGGTTTTCCTGACGAATCATCCGCGGAACAGGCCGTGGGTGGCCACTGCTGTTCGCCGGGGATATATGGGAGTAATCTATTTCGCAACCGATCCAGCCTATGGAAACGGCGATGATTCAGATAAGTTTTTGGAAGTGTATCCTGATTATGATTTTTCGTGTCTTGGACGTTGGGCATGGGCGGCTAGCCGCGCAGTGGATTACCTGTTTACGCTGCCAGAAGTGAATAGAGGACAGATTGCAATTTCCGGGCATTCACGCAACGGCAAGCAGGCACTGATGGCAGCTGCTTTTGATGAGCGCATTGGGGCCATTGCTCTTTCAAGTGGCAATACAGGAGAAGGAAATCCCTGGCGCTATACAACGGACCCATTTGCTGCCGAATCGATGGAGCAAATTACGGGAAACTTTCCGCATTGGTTTCATCCGCGTTTGCGATTTTTTGTGGGACGTGAGGACAAGCTGCCCGTGGATCAAAATTCGATGATGGCACTGTTGGCCCCTCGAGGATTGCTGATTGCTTCAGCCTTCTCCGAAGCGCAAGGGAATGCCTTTGGCCATGAACAAGCTTATCGTTCAGCGCGAAAAGTGTTCTCGTTTTTGGGAAAACCAGACAACATCGGGCTATCGATACGCGCAGGGGAGCACGCCACAACTGCGGCCGATATTGAAGCATATTTCGACTTTTTCGACGGAGTGTTTGGACGGAAGCCGAATCGTAAGTTTGAGAACTTCGTGCATGGTTATGACTTTGAGGATTGGAAGAAGATTACGGGAACAATCAGCGCTCCATCAGTTAAAGGGAGCAAGATTCAATGGGCCCTGGGCGAGGAGCCGCCATCAGTTCCCTTCCCTGCTGCAACGAAGATCGGGCCGGCGGGGATGACCGATGAAGGTTGGCTGGGTATGCTGTATAAACGGCCTCTGGCTAGTTCGAAAATGCGCACTGCGGCTGTATCGTTCGGTGATGACCTGAAGGCAGATCTCTATCTTCCGCCAAATGGGCAAACTACTGGTAAGCTTCCAGTAGTGATTTGGCTGCATGCATTCAGCTACGCAACCGGGTATTCCCAATACGCAAGGCTACCGTTTGAAGAATTGACCGGGCGGGGTTATGCAGTATTGGCATTCGATCAGATTGGCTTTGGAACCAGAGGGGAGCATGCCCGGGAATTTTATACCCGTTATCCCAATTGGTCTCTGCTGGGAAAAATGGTGGCCGATACGCGCGCTGCAATTTCAGCGGTAGCTGCGTTGGAAGAAATTGATGCCAGTCAAATCTTTTTGGTGGGTTATTCGCTGGGTGGCAAGGTTGCGGTGTGGACCGCTGCACTTGATGTCCGGGTGAAAGCAATCGTATCCATAGCGGGAATCACTCCTCTGCGCGAAACGCTTGCGGATGGACCACTGGAAGGGATCCGGCAGTATTCGCACTTACATGGATTGCTACCGCGCTTTGGCTTCTTTGTAAATTCACCGCGCTCCCTGCCTGTGGATTACGACGATTTGTTACGAGCAGCAGCGCGGCGCCGTGTGTTGCTGGTTGCTCCTGAATTGGACCGCTATGCGGATACTCCCGCAATTCGAACCATGGTTCAAGGCATGAATCATGTGAGCTTAGAGACGCCTGAGGACTTCAGCCGTGTTCCGGCATCCACTCGAAAACTTGCGTTCGATTGGTTGGATAAAGTTCGTTAGGCGGTTGGAGGAAACGAAAACCGCCTGGTTCCCAGTTCAATTGGGATGGCTGCCTTTGCAAGAACCGTAAACACAAACGCGCCCATGGACCAAATTCCAAGGCTGACTATGAGTTCAATCCAAGTGGGAACATACTCATCAATTTTTCCCCATGGTTCAGGAATGAAGCCCGGAATAATTGTCCCCAAGCCTTTTTCCAGCAAGATCCCCAGAAAAAGTAGAGCACAGGCAAAGTTACGTGTACCTATTCGATTCCGCAATGGATGAAGAGTAAGAATGAATGTGGCTAGGCAGACCATGGCAACAGAAGTCCAGATGAAAGGTTTTAGGCTAGCCTTGCCATCCAGCCCGAAGTACAAATACTGCGCGCTGAGGGAATGGTGAGTAGGAAAATAGAATTCCTTAAAGAGTTCAGACAAGAGCATGATCAAACTGATTTGCGCGGCAACCGTGACCACCAAAGATAGTTTCTGGATAGTGGATTCGCCCACATCAAAAGCAGTCTTTCGTCGAATCACGTCCAATATCAAAATCATCAGAGCTGGTCCAGCGGCGAAAGCCGTTGCAAGAAATCGCGGTCCCATCAACGCGTTGTTCCAATAGGGGCGCGACGCCAAACCAGCGTACAAGAACGCTGTGACTAAGTGCAAAGAAACAGCCCAAAAAATGGAGAGCATCACAAACGGTACATACTTCTTCTTATCCGGGTGCTTGCCTTGATAATGCGACAACAAAATGTAGAGTGGGATGAGAAAGTTTAAAACCAGATAGCCATTCAATACAATGATGTCCCAGGCCAACATCGACCGAGGCCAGTTTAGAAATCCGACTATTGGAATTGCATGCCAGAGCCGGGCCGGGCCACCAACATCAACCACAACGAAACTGATTGCCATCACCACAGCGGATACTGCAACAGCTTCGCCAATGAGAACCGCACGGCCGAAATCAACATCATGCAAAATGTACGTAGGCAACACCAGCACTACCGCGGCGGCTGCGACGCCTACCAGAAAGGTGAAGTTGGAAATATACAAACCCCAGCTAACGTGATCGTGCATGCCTGTAACGCGCAGCCCTTCACGAATTTGGATGGAGTATGCATATGCGCCGAAGCACATGAGCGCCGTGAGCACACCCATCCAGATGTGATAGGACCGGCTACCAGTAGTAACTTCCTCCAACGCATCGCGAAAAAATTGCTTTGCAACTCTGGGTTCTATCATCGTTTAGTCCATGTAATACCAGAATTTCGGTTCCGTTCCCAAGTCCTCTTTTAGACGGAACACTTTTTTGTTAGCAAGTATCCAGCGAATTTCGCTATCGGGATCGAGCAGGTTTCCGAATACTCGCGCACCAGTGGGACATGCTTCAACGCAGGCGGGATTTTTCCCGTCTCTAGAACGTTGAATGCAAAAAGTACATTTTTCCACAACACCTTTCTTGCGAAGACGATTGCCCAAGTAGTGCTGGTTTGGATTCACTTCCTCTTCGGGAACTTGCGGATCGGCCCAATTGAATCTTCGGGCATCGTAGGGGCAGGCGGCCATACAATAACGGCATCCTATACACCAGTTGTAATCAACCACCACAATTCCATCGGGTTCCATCCAGGTTGCACCAACTGGACATACATCAACACACGGCGGATTCTGGCAATGGAAGCACTGCGTGCCCATATAGAAATGTCCAGCCGCCGGAACATCGTGAAAATAATCGTCGTGCGATTTCTCGAAGTTCATTTCACCTTTCGTGTGTTCGTGGATGCGAATATACTGCATGTCACTGACACGGTCCTGATTATTTTCCTTGATGCAAGCACGAATGCAATCCATATAACCGCGGCACTTAGACACATTGAACGCATATCCATACAGCACCTTGTCGCGTGGAGCCTGATCGGAAACGCGGATTTGCTTGCCGGTATGAAGTTCGTGCGAGCGCTCTAAACGCTGCACAGTTTTCTTCTTTTCATCGTCGGTCATAACCTGGTAATTGCCCTGAAAAAAGCTCTCCCAATCCAGTTGTGCCGTCTCTTTTTCTGCTGCCGATGCCATTGGCGAACAGGAGGTGGAAAGTAATCCCATGCCGGCCACCAGCGCACCAGTTAGTGTTACAGTTGCCTCGCGGCGATCCATGGGGCGATCCATTAATTGCTTGAGTCCTGAAGTACTCGTGCCATTCTTTTTCGGCGAAATGTTATTCAGAATCGGGAACAAATCCGGCTTCATCGCTTCCCCTCCCCAGTATGTTCACGCGTTGCCGGTAATCGCGATTCCAACTTCGGCCGATGTGGGTTGTGACATCCAGCACAACTGAGTACGACGCGCGGCGGCGCCCATCCTCCCAGTCTTTTTCCGTGTGCTCCGCCGGCCCAATCCTGCAACTGTTTACTATGGCATTGGCCACAAACCTGGTAGGCATGGTTCATATTCACGCTTGATCCATTTAGCGTCATCAATTCTTCCATCGTTCCTTCGCCGTGGCAGGTCTTACACGTCATTGTTTGTTGAGGCGCATGATCCAGGGGAATGCTCCAATGCGCTTTCTTTCCTTCTTTGGCACTCCGATTCGCCAACACCACCAGCGAATCATTGTGACAGCGGCCGCAAGGAAACCTTTCTATTTTGGGAGTTCGCGCGGCTACAAAGAACTCGGGCAAATGCAATCCTTCTGCCTTCACTCGCTCCACACTATCCAGATGTGGCTCATCAGTCACCCCAGCATTGGGATTAGGCTCAGTGGCTTCGCGTACTCGATCCAGAAGAGCATGTTCATTATGCTTCTGGCCACAAGAAACCAACAGGCACATTGCAACAATGTGTTGCAGTCGCATGTTATGGTTCCTTTGCAGCATGGCACTGCCTGCAATTCACTCTGCTGGGATGGGAAGTACGAACTTCCTTTGGAGCTGAGGGTCCTGCGTGACAAGCCAGGCAATTATTTCGCATGTCAAGACTATGAGGAATTGGTGGTGGACTTCCTGGCATGGCGGACCAATGAATGGCCGGTGGCTTCTCACCCACAAATGAGGTTGCTCGAAATGGTGCAACGTTTTCCTTGGCAACATGGCACTGCTTACAGTTGGATAATTCTGGATGCGGCACCACAGGGGCGTAGGCCTTCAGCATTGGGATAAATTCGCCTTCGGCATGGCAGGCAAGACACCCTTTGCCACCAATTCCCTTTTCATCGAAAACCTGATGAGGAATCACGGGTGGTGCGCCGTTGAATGCGCGGCGTGAGTAGTGCTGTTCCAGAGTTCTGGTTCCTTGGGTGGCTTGGGACTTCAAATAGGTTAGCGCTCGTTGAGCACGACGGAACACTCCCACTTCGGCGGGAAGCGCGGAAGCCTGCGACGATCCTCCGGCCCGCAACGCGAGTGGTTGTTTTTCGGCACGCAGACTCTCCCCAACCACGACGACGGCCGCAAGGAATAATATAGAGGTAAACGCGATAATTGTGACTCGCCGTTTCATACACTAGACCCGTTCCACACGAACAGCGCACTTCTTATAATCAGGCTGCTTTGAGATAGGGCAGCAAGCATCCAAAGTGAGCTCGTTGATCAACATGTTTTCATCAAAGAAGGGGACGAATACCATTCCTTGGGGTGGCCGCCCACGTTTGTCGATCGCTACAGGCAACACGAGGGACCCACGCCGTGAAGTGAGTTTCACCTTGTCGCCATTGCGAACGCTTAGCGCCTTTGCATCCTCTGGATGAAGCTCCACATAGCCGTGCGGCATAGCTTGATGCAAAACAGGCACACGTCGAGTCATGGATCCAGTGTGCCAATGCTCCACAACTCGGCCGGTGTTCAACCAGAAAGGAAATTCCTTGTCAGGTGATTCGGGTGGTGGCTCGTAGGGGCGGAACCAGATCCACGCGCGCTTATCGGGCTTACCGTAGAAGTTCCAATCGTCCCTGCCATTGGGGTTGTAACCCGCAGTAGCCGGGTCGTACTTTTTGTTGTAGCGCCATTTAGTTTCCTTGCCATTAACGTGCGGCCACATTACGCCAGGGTTCTTTTTCAGATCCGCATAGGAAGCCATGTTGTGTTGGGGGCCAACTTGAAATTTGCCGTACTCCTTCCAAATTTCTTCAATGTGGTTTTCGTACTTCCAAGGGAACTCTTTGGTAAATCCCAAGCGGCGTGCAACTTCAATCAGTTGCCAGGTATCGCTCATCGCCTCGCCTGGAGGTTTCAGCATCTGTTCAAAATGTTGCGTCCGGCGTTCGCTATTGCCAAACATTCCTTCCCGCTCAATCCACATGGCCGAAGGCAAAACAACATCGGCAACTTCGGTGGTGGGGGTTGGATAGACATCGCTAACAACTATGAAACTGGAGTCCTTCTTGGCAGCATCGCGGTAACGCTTTAGCTTGGGCATGGTAACCATCGGATTGGTTACTTGAATCCACATGAACTTGATTTGTCCACGGTCTAACGCGCGGAACATTTCCACAGTATGGAAAGTAGGCTTGGCAGGGATGCGTGCTAAAGGAACGCCCCAGATTTCTGCCGCCATCTTACGATCATGCTCGTTGGTTACTTCGCCATGAGGCAGACGATGGGTTAGTGTCCCAACTTCGCGAACAGTGCCGCAGGCGCTTGGCTGACCTGTTAGCGAAAACGGAGAATTTCCGGGTGTGGAGATTTTTCCCAATAGAAGATGAATGTTGTAGACAAGGTTATTGATCCAAGTGCCTCGCGTGTGTTGGTTGAAGCCCATGCACCAAAAGCTGATTACCTTGCTCCGCGGATCAGCGTACAGTGACGCCAGGTAACGAATGTCTTTAGCCGAAACGCCGCAAAGCTTTTCAACTTTTTCAGGAGAGTAATCGGCCAGCATAGCCTTAAATTTGACTAAGTCAATCGTCTCCATTTTTTCTTCGAATTTGAAATTTTCCTCCAGGCCATAGCCGATATTGGTTTTCCCGGTATGGAAGCTAACATTGTTTTCTATGAACGCACGATTTTCCCAGCCGTTGTGGAGAATCTCGTAGCAGATTGCATTGGCAATCGCCAGATCAGTTTGCGGCCTGAACAGGATGGAACGGTCTGCAGCAATGCTGGTGCGGGTGGAGCGGGTTGCCAAATCGATGATCTTCACATCTGGATTCTTCATGCGCCGGTCCAACATACGGGAAAACAGCACTGGGTGCATTTCCGCCATGTTGTTTCCCCAAAGCACGTATACGTTAGCATGATCAATGTCTTCGTAGCAGCCCATCGGTTCATCTAAGCCGAAACTGCTCATGAACCCCGTGACTGCGCTGGCCATGCAGAGCCTTGCATTGCCTTCTACGTTGTTCGTTCCAATGCACCCTTTGAAGAACTTACTAGCCACATATCCGTCGGGGATAGTCCACTGTCCCGAGCCATAAATCGACACAGCGTCTTTGCCTGATTTAGCAATGGTTTCCTTCATCTTTGAAGCAACCAGATCCAGCGCCTCTTTCATCGGAACCGGCACCAGCTTGCCATTCTTGCGAACCAATGCAGTCTTCAACCGATCCGATCCGTACAGCGCCATCACCGAGTGATACCCTTTGACGCAAGCCAACCCCTGGTTTACTGGACTTGCTGGATCACCCTTCACAGCAACGGCGCGGTTATCCTTAATGCCTACCAGCAATCCGCACCCGGTTCCGCAGAAACGGCAGGGAGTCTTTTTCCAGTCAACACCTGGTAGGTTCGTTTCTGCCTTGGTCGCACCAAAGGAAATTCCGGGGAACATGGCCTCGGCAGCACTCATTGCCGCGCCGGTCAAGGCCTGCCTTATCAGGTCGCGCCTATGCATGGGTTTCCTCGCTAAGTCCACCGCAATATCCTGACACCAGTGCCATGTTGCCGAATCCGTTTAAGGATGAAATAGCTTCTTCCAGCCCCATATCCTGTTCAGCAGAGGTAGTAGAAGTTATCAAAACAAACAGATCTTGATTACTGGCAGGGATTACTTCGCATTCCGGCAACAGGGACAACGCTTGAAGAAGTTGTTCCCGGCCTCCAAGGCGAGGGTATACAAGGTAGCTTTTTAGCAACATGATTCTGGCGAAAAGAGTGCAGATCAGTGGCCAAGTTAATCCAATGAAAACGGGTGGGGGCAAACAGTGATTTGGGTCATTTCACCCAATCTTGAAGTAATATCGATTGCAGCCGAAGGTTGATCAGAGTAATATGACCCAAGGGGTGCTGAGTGCGAGTCTGTAAAGTATTGATCATTTATGGGCTGTTGTCTGGAATTGTGGCCGCCCAGGAATCGAGGGGTACGCTTGCAGGCCGTGTATCTGACCCGGCTGGCGCTCCCATCGCGAACGCAAAACTGCATGCGTTGAACAACGCCACCAATACCGGTGGCGGAACCACTACAAACCATGAAGGCAATTTCGAGATTCCATTCCTGATTCCAGGCACTTATAGGCTTACGGTGGAATTCGCAGGCTTTAAGAAATCAGTACGAACTGGTATTGAAGTCACGGTGAATGATCGGATTACTGCGGACGTTGCTCTTGAAGTGGGTGACTTGGCGCAGAGCGTAACCGTGAGCGCGGAAGCCGCAACGCTGGACACTACAACGGCATCCATTGGCCTCACCATTGACGATAAACAGATTACTGATCTTCCGGTGGCTGGTGGAAGTCCCTTCTATTTGGCGCGTCTGGCAGCAGGGGTTACTTCAACCGGGGGGCATTCACCTGGCAATCCGTTCGACCAAGGCCACGCATCTTCCGCAATTGTGGTGAATGGCACTCGCAGTGGATCAAGTGAAGTGTCGCTGGACGGTGCTTCAAACATGAGTGGCACCGGGGCGTCGGCTTCGCCGCCGCAGGATCTGGTGCAGGAGTTCAAAATTCAGACACTGGCCTTCGATGCCAGCCTGGGTCATGGTACTGGAGCCATTGTCAACGTAAGCGTCCGGTCGGGCACAAATCAATTCCACGGCACCACATACTTCTTCGATTCCTTCCTGCGGGCAACTCCCTGGTTCGTGAATAACTTTCTCT
>JAYUSZ010000096.1:0-38959 GCA_043755435.1 Bryobacterales bacterium
GGACTTCTTCGCGGAGGACTTTATTCTCGCGTTCCAGTTTTTCCAGCCGTTCCAGAATTTGTTTTAAATCGGAGGAGTCCTGTCCCCAGGTGCAAAGCGCCCCTGCCACAAAAGCGGCGGCCAACTTACGCACGCAGAAGTTCCTCTAGTTTGCGGCGAACCTCAGTTGGAGAATATGGTTTGGCGAAAAAGGCGTTCGCCCCAATTTCCAGACTGCGGCGGGCAGCCCCATGTTCGGTGCAGCCACTGAGGACGACCACGGGCAGAGTGGAGAATCGCTTCACGGATCGCAAATGGGTGATCAATTCAAATCCATCGACAATAGGCATGTTGAGGTCAGTTAACACGGCACAGACATTGTTACCGAAATCCCCTTCTAGATAGTCTATGGCTTTTTGGCCGTTGGTGACGACCATGGTTTCCATGCCTTCGATACCGGCCAGCGCCACTTCAAGCGGAGTGGTTGCCATGGGCGTGTCTTCGACGATAAGGGCGGTACGTATCATGGAAGGAACCGGTACCCCACTCCATGAACGGTTAAGAAGTGACGAGGTACATTCGTATCAGCTTCAAATTTCTGCCGCAGCTTCACGACATGGGCATCCACGGTGCGCGTGTTTGGAAAAGAATCGTAACCCCAGACGGAATTCAGAATCACGTCGCGAGTCAGGGGACGGTCAGGGTTTTGCAGGAAAAAAGTCAACAGGTTATATTCAGCTGGAGTCACTTTTACTTCCTCTGCCTTGCGCTTCACCACACGGCGTTCCAGGTCCACTTCCGTGTCCCCGAATTGCATCACTTTCTGAGCATCAGAACCAGAACGGCGAAGCACAGCCCGGATCCTCGCCAGCAATTCGCGTCGGCCAAACGGCTTTACAACGTAATCGTCGGCGCCTATTTCAAGCAGGAGAACTTTGTCGACTTCGTCACCCAGGGCGCTTAGAACGATGATCGGAGTACGAATCCGGTCCTCGCGCAGGCGCTTGCAGATTTCGGTTCCGTTCATCCCTGGCAAGCGCAGGTCAACTAGTACCAAATCCGGCTTAAGAGTGAGGGCCCGTTCATACCCTTCACGGCCGTTAGCGGCGGTGACAACGCGAAAATCTTCTTGCTCCAGCATCACTTGAATCGTGTCGCGGAGACTGTCATCATCGTCGATAACCAAAATGGTTTGCACTGCGTCTCCTAAGTGTCCGCCGGGCTTTGCCGGGCTAGTTGATTTGATTGTATAGGAAGATGCGACCTATTAACGGGTACAGACATCAAAGTAACAAGTGCTACGCTACTGGCACAAAGACGGCAGGCTTAATAAAGGCAGGGTTGATTTTAAGTTCATGAACAAATTGATTGCGAGTCTCCTTTTCGCTTCCACCAGCATGTTTGGGCAATACACTGTTGTCCCCGGTGGGGGACAACCAGCGGATTTGGCCCCTGGCTTTGACGTTCTTCTTGAAAAGAAAGGCACAAAACTGATGAAAAGTGGCAAGGAGATTGGCGAAATCTGGTTTCGAGCCTCTATGCCTACCCCAGTTAAATCCAGCGAACCGAATGTTTCCATGGGTATGGTAGCCCACGGAACGTTGCTGGCTGTTGTGAAGTTTGACGCCATTCATGCCGACAGACGTGGTCAGCAAGTGAAGCCAGGAACTTACACCATGCGCTATAGCTATTTTCCCGAAAACGGGGATCATCAAGGTGCGGCACCGCAACGGGATTTCCTGCTGTTGACTCCGGTGAAAATGGATAAGGACGCAGCAGCAACTCCGAACTTTGACACCATTGTGGATTGGAGCCGCAAAGCTTCTGGAACTCCTCATCCCTGCGTGTTCAGTTTCTGGAAAGAAGATCTGAAAAACTTCAAGGCCGACACGTTGGAGCATCAAGGGGAGCACGATTTTGTGCTGATGCATAAGCTGGGAGAAACCCCCATCTCAATAATTCTGGTGGGAAAAGCTGAGGGTTAGAGGGTTAAAGGAAGCTTGGGGGGCAGCGGCAAGAACAAAGCGCTGTGTTGCTTTCTGGGAGCTCCGAAACCGTGTTACTCAGGCCGCTCCAGCTTCCTCTATTTGTATGAGCGGAAACCGCTGGAAAAAAGTGCCAAAATAATTTCAAAAAACATTTTCCCGCCTCAAAGCTATTTCAGTAGGCTGAAATTTAGCTTCTTTTGTGGTGCTTTTCCTCTAAAAATCCCTCAGCATACCCCCCCCCCCCAATAGGGGTGGGTACTATATTACTATTTCCACCCGCACTAGACCTAGCAGTACCCCGCAAAGTACTGAGTACTAAAACTACTAGTATGGAGTATACCTAGTAGTGGCCCTAGAGGCCACTAAGGAACCCAAAATGAAAATTTTCATGCTCACTTTTGTACTTTTGACCGCTGCAGTCGCAGATGATGGTAGTGAGACTATCCCCGGATTTCCAGTTTGCCCTCAAAATTGTGGGGTAACGTTCAACAAGAAGGCGCCTATGGCCCCCAAGAGTGAGACCCAAAGGGCCCCCCGCAGGTTAGGCCGCTAGTTCCTTCGGGAACAGGTTGCAAATGAGAACGGGCTGCCGTCTGCCTCCGCTCCACTTTCCGCATAGGCCGCCGTGCTATGCTTCAGGCGTGGAGCAAGTCCTCATTTTTCGCTCTGCTGTTGAATTCCTGGCATTATTTCAAGTGATTCGATCCGGTGCCGCAAGGCTTGTGCCGCTGTGGTGTTTGTGGGTTGCTTTTGATTTGTGCCGTATCGGCTGGTTAGCGATGCAAGGTGCCCCCGACCAAACGGCCTATGCAGTTGAGTGGGGGATTACCGAATCTTGGTGGCTGTGGTTGTTGATTGCCGCATCCGCCGAGGCTTTTTTCAGACCGTCTTCCTACTACCCGGGGTCCAAGCAGCTTGCACTCATAGCTGCAATGATTTTGGTAACCCTGGCAGTTGTTATCACAGCCGTTGTTTGTTTGCCTGCCCAGGCAAAGGTTGTTTGGAGTTATGTCGACCTTGGGCAAAGAATGAAACTGCACCAGATAGTGCTTGGTGCAGTAAGTCTACTGATGTTTCAGGCTGTGGTGCTGTTCCATGTTTTGTACTACCCTTTCCCATCGTTTTTAAAGTTTCACGCCGTTTTGATGGGCCTCTATGGATTATTGGGAAGTACGGTCATTCTGCTCAACAACACTCGGACGCTCAATGGATTGTTGCCTGCAACTTTGGATGATTTTGTAATTGCAGTGTGCTTTGGAGGATGGGCTTATTGGTCTAAAAGCAGATTTCTGGAATTCATCCGGCCTACGGAAATCCCAACGGTGCAGGAAGTGGAACAAGCCTATCGGGAAGCCGGGCGGGCCATAAAATCAATTCGTAAAAAACGTTAGGATGCCAATTCCAACGGTTGTACAAAACCCACAAGATTTTCAAGAATCCTGTTAGCTGTGGGGATTGCGCGTGAAAAGCCAAGAAAATGGGCATGTCCTATCAAATACAATTCTGTCAAGTAGAAGGCAGAAAGGAATCTCATTTTGATTGTGTTCTTAACATGAATCCATTGCGTTCCAGTGGAAAAATGGGCCAAGGAGTAATCCTTGATCTTTGCATCCACAACGCTCTTGAGTTCATTGAGTGTTCCAAAATAGACTAGCTTTCTGGATTTCTGCCAATGTTGCAGCTCTGTGGCTGGAATATTGCTTCGAATCAAAAACTGGGAATCATTAGGGGACAACACCCGTTGTAACAAACGGACCAGTCTCGAAGCATCAACGGCTTCTAAGCTCTGGGATTGAAATGTAAGTACCTGCTCCAAGAACAACTACCTCCGTGGGAACTCCGGTGGGCGTTCCCGCTGGTCACAGTATAACATCAGAGCTTCAAATTTGGAATCAGGAAAATAAGGGATTCGGCCGAAATTTTGCCTGAATTATGGGACATTCACTAGTACTCTGGAGGACTTAATACTACTCCAGGGATGGTCTACTATGAATGCATGGTTCAACGTTTCAGTTTGCTCTTCGCCATCCTTTATCAGATCGTCCTTGGCCAAACAATCCTCGAAAGAATGGACCGGCGTGCAGACCATTACGGCCAGATGTCTCGCCAAATCTGGGAGGTGCCTGAACTGGGATACAAGGAGTTCAAAAGTTCGGCTCTGCTGAAAGACGAGCTACGGCACAACGGTTTCAAGATAGAGGAAAACACGGCCGGAATTCCAACAGCGTTTGTTGCTTCCTGGGGATCAGGCAAACCGGTCATCGGCATCATTGGCGAATACGATGCGCTGCCAGGTTTGTCGCAAACCGATCAAGCTAAAAAAGAACCAGTTATCACCGGAGCTCCGGGGCACGGTTGCGGCCACAACCTATTTGGCGTGGGTTCTGCTTTTGCAGCGGTAACTCTTAAAGAATACCTGGAGCAAAACAAGAAGTCTGGAACGATTCGCTTCCTTGGCTCGCCTGCCGAAGAAGGCGGAGGTGGCAAGATATACATGGCGAGGGCAGGCGCATTCAATGGCTTGGATGCAGTTCTGGCCTGGCACCCCGGCGATAGTAATAGTGCCAGCTTGAAAACATCGCAAGCGAACATTTCCGCGCGATTCCGTTTTCGCGGAAAGGCTGCCCATGCTGCCATTGCTCCGGAAATGGGGCGCTCCGCATTGGATGGCATACTGCTGTTTAGCCATGCAGTGGAATTAATGCGCGAACATGTTCCGGAAGCTACCCGCATCCATTACGTAATCTCAAAAGGCGGCGAGGCACCTAACATAGTTCCCGACCTTGCGGAGAGCTATCTTTATCTGCGCTATCCCGACATGTTGGTGTTGGACGGAATTTGGAAGCGGCTTGTGAAAGCCGCCGAAGGCTCTGCAATGGCCACTGAAACAACCTTTGAGTTGGAGTTGGTCAACTCGGTTTACAACATGCTGCCCAACTCCGCGCTGGCTGCGGCTGCGGACCGGAATCTGCGCAAAATCGGTGGCATCACCTATTCTGGAGAAGAGACACGGTTTGCCGAAGGGATTCGCAAAACATTGGAAGGAACGTTGCCTCCGATTACCCAGGCGCGGGAGATTGAAAAGATGGCGGAGGGGCGCGGAGGAGCTTCAACCGACGTGGCCGATGTCAGTTGGATTGTTCCGACAACTGAAGTCGGGGTGTCCACCATGCCACCCGGTGTTCCATTGCACAGTTGGCAATCGACTGCATGCTCTGGAACTTCCATTGGCCGCAAAGGTATGGTGTTGGCGGCGAAGACATTGGTTTTGACGGCGATCGATTTGTTTGAGGATCCGGCGTTGCTAATAGCCGCGCGAAAGGACTTTGACAAGCGCAGGGCAGGTCACATCTACCAATCCAGGATTCCCGCTGATGCCAAACCTCCACTGAAGTATCGCGATAAGTAAATAGCTTCCCAGTAAGGGGCTTCCATTCCGACTTCGGGGGCGCTAAGATGTTGGCGAACATCATGCCAGAACCGGATGTGCCGGCACAAGACGCATTCAGTAACGCCAGCCCTATTGCGCTGGAATTGTATAAGGAGTTGATTAACAACCTGAAGATGCTGATTGGACCCTTTGAAATTGAAGTGAAAAAATCATCAGTACACCTTGTGCGTGGGTCGGCCTTTGCTGATGTGCACCCAAGAAAGAAGTATCTTGGATTGACCATAGCATCCAAGGCTCTAATCGAATCGCCGAGAATTGTTAAGGTGGAAAAAGTGTCTGAGAATCTCTGGCATTTGGAATTAAAACTTCTTGTTGAAGGAGACATTGACAAGGAGTTAACGGGTTGGTTGGGCGATGCTTATGCACTTTGCGGCTAGAATGCCTGGGACAACAAATGCCCTAGCGAGCCCCCATGCGCGAGGATGCGCTCGAAGTTAGTGGCAGGTCATCCACATGCTTATAGTTACCCTGAGAGGAGTAACATGGCATTGGGATTGCCTACAACCGTCGAAAAGTTTGGCTGTGAAAAAGGAGTGTTCGCTCGAGTTACTTTCGACGACGGCTGGGAGCAAGGAAGTAGAGCGAGCAGGCATCCTGCGGATACGGACACCGCATGCAGAAACGCGATGTCTGGCGTTAGACATTCGACCGCAGGACGCACTGGTTTCTAAAACGAATGCTAACGCCTGGTGGCTCGGCAAGTTTTCGTTCTAAAGGAATTTAAGAGCACTCATTCAGGTTACAAAAAAGCCCAGCCAAAGGTAATCGGCTGGGCTGGGACGGCAAAAGGAGAGGGGGTACCCTCCTCTTGCCTATTAACGAATTAACAAAAAGGAAACTAGCGCACGTTGATGGTCACCGAGTTACTAGTTTGTCCGTCAATTGTGAAGACCACTTGAACGTCACCCCTCCCTCGCAGGGAAAGCGGAATCTGCACGTTCAATTGATCCAGTCCAGCGAACTGAGCTTGTGCACCGGCAAACAGCACGGGTGCATCCACTCCTCCAACGGTCGCCTTTACGGTGGCCAAACCGGTGTTCTTCCGAATACCTGTTCCAAAGAAGGTGACCACGACAATATCACCCGCAGCTCCAAGGTCCATCGGCACAGGAGTGCAAACCGGAACGCTGGTGCATTGGAAAACAGTAACTGGACTCTGGACTCCAGCGGAAGTGGCCCTCAATGCTACAGCCGCTGCGGTGGTTCCGCCCGGCATTGTGAACACTGCAGGTGCTACAGAATTAATATCCACATTCGTCGTTGCCGTTGCCCCGCTACCGCTTGTGACGGTAACAATGGCGGACCCTGAACCGGATGCTGCAGGCACCACGAAATTAACTTGATCCGGGCCAACATAGAACAACTGGCCAAGCCTAAGAGCACCTCCGGCATCCTGAATGGAGACGGTAGTTCCATTAAAAGTCACCGGAAGCGGCGTGGCCGACGGTGCTCCAGCAGCCGTTGCCAACCCCGTGCCATAACCAGAAGCAAGGCTGTCCGGTGCTATCTTACTTCCTATATTCCAAGCAGTCGAAGTAACTGCAAGTTTAGAAGCTGCATTGGGCGCGATAGGCGCTGTTGCAGCATCAATCGAAAGCAAGAATTGGATTAATTGCGCCCGTTTTGTTGCATCCTGCAATGTATCCGTTCCCGTTCCGGCAGAGCGATGCGCCACATTCTGCATGACAACTTCCAGCGAATTTGCTTCACCTCCATGGAGGAACGTTTGTGGAAATGCGAAGAGTGATAACAAAGAAGGTGGCACGAATCCATCAAGTCCAAGTGGCGGTGCCGCGTTCTGCCGGACTTCGTTGAACCCAGTTGCTTTGAAAGTGCCTACACTGCGAAGCTCACCGATCAACTGACCGGCAGAGACCAAGCTGGCATCAGGTGCCGGGTTGAAGCGTACACGTCCCGAAGTCCACTGAGCGCCACCATGACAGCTTTGGCAGTTAGCTTGAGTGAAGGCCAGCCGTCCAGCTGCGATCGCTGGATCGGTTGATCCACGAAGCGGAGAAATTGGAGCACGGATACCGCTTTGCACATAGGCTTCCATTGCGTCCCACCCTGGTACTCCGCGAACTTTCAACTGATTAGGACGGCGGCTGGCGGCTGGCGTCAAATTGACCACCGTCGTATCCTGGGAAATTCCATCGGCACCGACGATGAGACCAAGGCCGCCAGAGACAGCGCGAATGTTCAATTCAAAGTCAGCTTGTTCATCCCGTTCACCCGACCAGTTCAAAGCGCGAGTGGTTTTGCGGGTTGGGTCGGTCTGGTCAAAATCTGTGTGCTGCGAAATCGTGCGTTTAGGACCCGACGGGAAAATCCAAACTACATTGTCTGTCAAGCCATGAGGATGGCAAGCACCGCACGAACCCCAACCATTGTTCGACATGCGCCCTGTAATCGGAGCACCGCCCGCCGTTGGCGGATCGAACTCACCAATGGAGCTATGATAGAGTTCCTTGCCAACATGAATTTTGTCTTCCTGCGAGCCCACCACTGGTAGAGCAGCAGAGCGAAGAGTCGTTACAACTTTCTCGTTCCCATTTAAGTCAATCACAGTAACATCGCGGGAAACATAGTTCATCACGTAAGCAGTTAAGTCATTCGAGCTGATTACAATGCCGCGAGGATTCTTGCCGGTAAGAACCTGCAGAACTCTGGTTGCGTCAGTGGGATCTTTCTGCACTGTCGTCGTTCCGGTAGCAGGATCGAATTTTACTTTTACGATGATGTTGCTGGCCGCGCTCACCACATATCCTTCATCCGCCTTGTTCTTCAACGCCATGGCCCATGGTTGAGTAATGAAGCGTTTCGGGGTACCGGTTTGTTCGTCTACTGCGACGTGCATATTAATGGTCTTGCCGGCGTCCTTGCGAGTGGTTATATCAATCACGCTTAGTAAGCTCTGGGTGTTCACGTTGAACCGGAAAGGACCGTTCGGGGATGCTCCAGTATTGGGAACAAACGCGAACTTCCCACGGATGGCAATGTTGTTCAACTGGTTTGGATAAGCTCCTGTAGCGAATTTGAAGTCAGCTGCGACCGGTGCTGCCGGAGGAGCAATGCGAGCCAAGGCGTCGCCGGCTGCCTTGAATCCGCTGTCGGCAAGCGGGTTAATAACGATCTCACCAATCACCGTGTCCGTCGCGGCTGAAATTGCTGTAACGCGGCCTGCCTTCGCATCATCTGCGCCGTCGATCTTGCCGTCAATCGGCAGTGACAAAAACTGAGTTACATACACTGTTTCCTGGCTATCATCTTGTGCCCCGCTATTGGTAATGGCGATGCCACGCGGCTCGAAACCAACGTTATTAATGGTACGAATCGAATAGTTGGAAGTGTCAATGGATGTAACAGTATTGGAACGGGCGTTGGCCACATACAACTTACGACCAAGGGGAGTCAGCGCCAAACCATAGGGTTCCGTTCCTACTCTAATAAGGTTCAGCGTGGTGGCAATGTTGGTTGCACTGCGATCAATACCCAACACTGTCACGGTACCGTCAACCGTATTGGCCACATAGACCCGGGATCCGTCGGGGGAAACTGCTACACCATTCGGTTCTCTGCCAACTTTCACTTCCACCAGCCGAGTGTTGCCGTTTTTTGGATCGAACAGAGTTACGCTATCGTTATCAGGATTTGCGACAACCAGCAGCGAATCATTGGCACTTAATGCCAATGGCTGCGAGCTGGTTGGGCCGGGGAAACGCAGCACCGATTGTGCCCAGGCATGGCCCGGATCGCGACTGAATTGAAAAGCCGCTGCGCTTAGTACAAGCAGCAGCAGAAATGACTTGGAATTAGTTTTCTTCATTCACATTCTCCTTGAGTTTTCACAGTTTTTGCTTGGAAGCAGACGCCTTCCCGGTAGTCATAGCAGCCGCTACCGCCCGGCGTTGTAACAATTTCTACTGCAGCGAACTCGTGTTCCTCTTGTCCAGAAAGAGGATTGAACTTCACTGAAAAATCCATTTGGCCATTCAGTTTTAGAACGCGAGCGGTGATCATCGACATTTCTTCCAGTCGTGTGAGCACCTCTTCGTAAAGCCGGGTCATGCGGATTCTGTCTTCGAAGGGAAGAATGATGGAGTCTTTCACGAATGCCACAGTTAAGGATACTCGCAATTCCATTTCAAAAAAGTTATGAAATGGTTATGAAGCTGCGAATGGAAGACTGGGAATAGTGGATTCAGGGTCGCAACTTGAAGATAACGTTAATAGTGCTCTCCATCTCAATGGGTTTTCCATCAAGAATCCAAGGCTGATACTCCCACTGGCGGACTGCTTCTGTTGCCGTGTCGATCAACAAAGCGGGTCCACTTTCCACCCGAAGCTCTTTGATCTTGCCCTGCTCTGAGATAATTGCTCGAAAAATGACTGTTCCCGATATCCGATTTCTTCTGGCCAGAGCAGGGTAAGCGGGAAGAACCTTTAGGATCAGCTTACCAGCCAGAAACTCGCTTGTAACAATACGAGCCGTCGTTTGCGGCGAGCGGCTTGGATCTGCCGCTTGCTGCGGATTTACTTTAGGTGGATTAACTGATGGTGGGCTGACGAATGGTGGATTGCCTGGGAGTGGCACCACAGAATTGACCGCCACATTAACTGGGGGAGGTGATACTAGCGGCTGCCCTGGGGAGTTTTTCCGTACCTCGCCTTTTTGCGCAGAAGGTCTACTTTGTACCGGAACTCTAACAGTATTTGGTGTATCGGCAGTCGAGGCGACCGCGTCGGATGAAGGAACGGTAACCTCCGGATCAGGTTCAATCACAACAACCGCCACCGGGCTTTCTTGCTTCGCTTCAGAGCCCAAGGTTCTTCTATCAGCCACTTCTGTCGAATCCTGCTGAAGGGGACGCGCATAAGCGATAACCAGCACCGCCACCAATACTCCCCAGATGCGTTTGGGTCCGCCTTCCTTGCGGCTGCGTTGCAATTCATGCTGCTTCGGCACCGCCACTTCAATCACTACTTCAAGTTGGCGCATGGCTTTCAAAACTCAGCTTTCTTTGCCCAACAACTTCTTGGCAGCACTCTCTTCAAGAACAAGCTTGCCGCTGATCACCATTGGCGGAGGAGTCTCCTTTGGTGCTCCACCACCACCTGGGGCTTTCATCAATCCTGCAATTCGATCCGCCCCACCAACCAGAACAATGCCTGTAAGCGCAGTATCCAAATATTGATCAATCGGGATACCCAAAGCCGTCATCAATCGAACTTGCCCGAAGTGAGCGAGTACGAAAATACCCAGCACGCCGCCCAGACAGAAATAGATCAGCTTGTATTTGCGGTCGTCAGTGGCGTCCGGTGCCAACCCAGCCCAAGCGGCAAGGAACAAGACTGCTGTCACCACCCGATCGATCGCGAAAGATAAAATCAGAATCAATGCAATCGCAGAAACGCCGTCAAACTGTTTCATGTTGTTCATGGCGTTTTAGTCTATCACAATGTTTTTAAGGGGTTAACGCTGACCAGATTGTTGTCGCGCGGACATTTTTTCCATCCGTCCTACATTTTCATATAAGATGCTTTGCATGCTTCGATTTCTGCTTCCTCTGGCAATCGCCCTTCCCTCCCTAAGTACGACGATTCCACTTGATACCAGTGCCGTGTTGAATGGCCCAATCCGCGTTTCGCAGGAAGGTGACCTCGCCATTATTCGATGGAAAGACGAAACCAGTCGCGACTGGGAAGCGCGTTTTAACCTGGAATCCACAAAGCCGTTGATTGCCTCCATCAGCACCGGCGGGAAAAGTGTCATCCAAAATGCGGCCCCCATTTATAGTTGCCAAACGGGCCAGCGGCGCGGAGGCTTTGACGAATTCTTTGATTTTCCGCCCAGCCATCCAGATGGAACAAGGGCTTTTCAAGGCCTACTTACTTCCACTTCTGCAAAAGCGACTACACGAGGCGATCGGGTTGAAATCAGCTTTGAAGGATTCCGGATGGGCGTCTTTCAGGGCTCCATTCGTTATATGTTCTTTCCCGGTTCGCGCTTGATTGAACAAGCAGCAACCGCTTCCACCAATGAACAGGACACCGCTTATTTCTATGAAGCCGGCCTGCGAATGGCAGTCCCACAGGACGTGCGACCGGGCAATAACATGGAATCCGAGGTTACTTACTACGACACTGAGGGTAAGTTACGCGTTGAACACCCCAACACATCGGAAAAACTTCCCGCGCAAGTCCGCTTTCGCACACTTGCAGCACGCGCAGCCAATGGCAGCATCGCCGTGTTCCCGGCTCCGCACAAGTATTTCATGCCCCGTGATTTTACGACCAACATGGGCTTCTTGTGGCACACTGCATTTCGGGGACAAGTATCGATCGGCATTCGTCAACTGCCCGACGATAATTCACGCTTCTACCCGTGGATGAACGCGCCTGCTGGATCACTCCAGCGAATGAACGTCTTCTTCCTGCTAAGCAATGGCGCGGCCAAGCCATTACTTGACGAAGTCACTCGCTACACCAATCGCGATCGCTTTCCCCACTTGGATGGTTACCTCACCGTTGCGCCGCATTGGCACTTTGCCTACACAGTTCAGGCCATGTCCAATGGAGGTGGCAGTTGGACTCCACCCTTCAAACCTGTGTTGAAAGATATGGGTGTGGACGCGGCTATTATTGCCGATTTCCATGGTGACGGGCACCCTCAGGACCAAACCGAATTGCGCCTGCGCGAACTAAAAGCCTACTACGAATACTGCCGCGCGCAATCGGATGGAAAGTTCCTGCTGATGCCATCGGAAGAAGCCAATGTACATTATGGGGGCCATTGGGCAGTATCGTTTCCTAAGCCTGTTTATTGGTGGATGGCCCCTGCGGGTACGAAATCGGAACGGAAGGAAGTTCCTGGATACGGGATGGTCTATACCATTGGCAGTCCGAAGGCCTTGCTCGACATGATGCAGCACGAGAATGGGTTTGCATACCAGACGCATCCCCGCACCAAAGGGTCGAAGGAATATCCCGACAAGATTCGCAATGCCGAGCACTTTCTGGATGATACTTTTGTTGGAGCCGGCTGGAAGCAAATGCCCGCCGACATGGCTTCTCCAAGAATGGGGGAGCGTTCTCTTACTTTGCTCGATGACATGAGTAACTGGGGTCTGCGGAAGTTACTGCTGGCAGAAGTTGACGTGTTCCAAATCGACTCTACTCATGAGCTGTACGCACACATGAACATCAACTATGTACGTGCCGCGAAGCTTCCCGATTTTGATCATTCCGGCGAAATCCTACGCGGCATGGCCAAGGGGGACTTTTTCATTTCAACGGGAGAAGTATTGATGCCCGAACATACGATCCGCGAGAACAAACCAGGAGTGCTACATGTGACTGCGAATTTGCGTAACACTCTTCCTCTCCAATTCGCGGAGCTTGTGTGGGGTAATGGAAATGCGACCTTCCGTAAGATTTATCCGCTCGATTCCTCGCGCCAATTCAGTGAGCAGAAGATAGCATTCGACGTGGAGGCAAAAGGCTGGCTGTGGGCTCGCCTTGCTGTGTGGGATGTGGCAGGAAATGGTGCGTTTGCAAATCCTGTAAGATCTTCCGCGAAATGAGCGATGGCAACCAATATACATGTCAACTTCAACGATGCCGGAACCGGGTGATTTGCTTCTAGAAGAAGCTGCTGCGCCATTACCAACTGAGACGGGTCAAGTGATGTTGCGAATCCAAGATGATCGGCCTTTGCGGGTGCGCTTTGAATAGCTTCGAGGAAGGAATCCAATAGTCAGCTATCCTCGAATTCCCGGGAATAAAGCTCCGGCCACCATCGACGCGGTTGGGTCAGCGTGCTTTGGGCGTGCAGCGCGAAGGGGCGTTGGTGTTCCGCCTCGCGTGACACCACTCCCAAGAACTTCGCGGCAGTAATGGAAGCATTGCGCGCAAATTAATTTCCAGTGGAGGAGATGATCTCAAACGTGGTTGCAATGGCCGACGCACCTGTGGCGTTGAAGGAGTGGGATCGCAATCCCTCAACATTTACCAAGATACTAATTGATTTACGCGCGAATAGATAGGCGTGAAAATTGAAAGCCCACCGCTGGATCGTAAGTTCCTTGCGGCGGGCTTTGCCACTAACTATTTCCTTATCTGGATGCTGCGGAAAAGATGGACCCGGCGATTTTTCTGCCAGCAATCTTCGGTTCCATCAGTGCACTGTGGACGTTCCTTGCCGAAACTGAGCTCCTTGAGCTGCCCCGCCGGCACGCCGCCATTCACCAAGAATTCCTTCACCGACTTCGCACGCGCATCCCCTAACGCCAGATTGTATTCTGAGGAGCCACGTTCATCGGCGTGACCTTCAAGAGTTACCATTTGGCTGGGATACTTAGTCAGCGTTGTACGGATAACCGTGACATGTTCCTGCAAGACTTTCAAAGCGTCAGCGCGGATAGTGCTCTTGTCGTAATCAAAAAGAGCATCTTCCAGTTTTGCCAAGCTGGAATCCAGTTGAGCTTTTTCTTCAGCAGAAATACGCTCTGGTCTACTCGCAGTCCGCTGAGGCGTTGGTTCGGCCTGGCGCTGCGGAGCCTGAGCTTGTGTTCTATTTTCTTCGCGGGCCGCAGCCATCACTGGCTCCCTGGGTGGAGGCGGTGTAGCCACGGCTTGATTTGGCTTTTTTGCGCAGCCATTGAGTAGGATCAGAGAAAAGAGAGCTCCTACCGCTATTGTGCTTGTCTTTGTGATTCGTTGCATGTGGCAGTATTCCTTTCAGATGGATATAACTAGCTTCGAATCGATTCTAGCATTTCTTTATGGGTTTACTAAATCGCTTACTGGCGAATGTAGCGCCAAAGATGGAACCAATCGAAATGAGTCCCTAGGAACTACACGAATTGTATTGGCTGAGCAAAGTGCAGAGCAAATGAAAGGCATGGTTTCCCGGAGATCGGATAAACCTTGAAACTGGCAATTAGTGCCTGCTGTAAAAACAATAGGCATTCAGGGGATCCTGAATGCCTATGCTTATGAGCGGTCGTGTTTGCAGCTATTGAGTTGCGTTCAACCCGCCAACTCTGCAGGATCGACAGATACCGAAGGTACTACCGTTCCCAATAATATTTGTACAGCGGTTGGTGACACTATCTCGCTCTGCTTTACTGAGAGTCGCCTTACCGAATGGAACCTCAGTTATCGCAAATGTTCCTGCAACAGGGGCGACATGAATGCCTACACCCCATGCGACCAATCCTGTATTTGTAATCTTGAATGCTGGTGTGCCAGCCAGTGCTGCACTGTTGGTACAACTGGTACCAGTGCCTCCCGTTCCTGCAGTCGTGGCGATTAATTTCACCACTACAGAGTTCGGACGAATACCCGTTAACGTGTTAGCCAGCAGATCCGTGGTCACGGATAAAGAGGCGAGGCCGTTTGGTGTAATCAAGCAAGAGCAGCATGAAATCAGCTGTTCGTCCGGCGAGAAGGCATAAATGTTCGCGCAAATGTTCCCAGAAGGTGTGCCAAATCCTGGACCATTCAAGGGAGCACCGATGGAGCCGGGATTGACCAAGTTGATTACTGGATCAGCGGAGTGGAGTGTTGTACCCCAAGCCAACATCCCAAATTCAAGTGGAAACGGTGGATCATCATCCTGTCCTTGGGCCGTAGCTGCAACAAGCATTCCAGCGGCGAAAATTAGGGGTACTTTACTAAACATCTGGGTTCTCCAACCAGAACGTTAACATGGGTTGAAATTCATAACAATCCTCCAAAGGAGTTAGCCCATAAGCATGTACCATGGTGGTTAAGTACTCGTTAAACTAAGTCCAATTATTCTACTTATGTTATTGAATCGTAAAGACTTTTTGTGGGGGGCTTAAGCGCAATCAAGCTCAAACGCCTCACTTTTCGGATCGTTGCCTAGCTCAGATCCAGCAAAGAATTATCAAGATTTCCAGATCTTCCCAAGCGCAACCGAAGACGAAATTGAATGATCCCATAAATGTAACTTTTACGCATTGTAAGCGTGGGTGTCTTTTCTTCGATTAATTTGAGGTTGAATTGAGGAGTAGAATAGGACACCAAGGAAGGTCGGTTTATGAAATTCCTAAAAAGTTCGTTGCTGCTGCTAATCCTGGCGCTGGAAGCAAAGAGTCAGTCCGTGCCTCCGATTCGGCTGAAACCAGGTAAGAAAGTTGAAGCCGAACTGACGGCAGGCAAACCTCATCATTACGTGGTCAGGCTGCGAGCAGGCCAATACATGAACATAGTAGTAGAGCGGCCAACGGCTGCCATGGTGGTCCGGCTATCAACCAGATCTGGAATTGGTGCGCTAAAGGAGTTCCACTGGCCGGCCGCTCCCAAGGTACGCGAACCCTTGTGTTGGATAGCAAAAAAGGGTGGACTCTACCGCATTGAATTAGCTTCGGCTGGGCTGGACGAAGCTGCTGGCAAATACTCGATAACTCTGGAAAAAGTCAGGAAATCTGTTGCCAACGACCAACGGCAAGTTGAATTGCAACAGCAATTCGAAGCAGCCCGGACTTTGGATTCGAACCGCGAGTATGCGCAAGCCGTAACAATTTGGAACCAGGCGCTGGCAGGAGCCCGAGCGTTGGGCACCCACGAGCGGGAAGCTGCGGCACTAAACGCTTTGGGGAGCACTCATGAGAACTTGAGCCAATTCGAAAAAGCTTTCGGATATTTTCAGCAAGCGATGGAGGTGCACCGTGCGATGAAGGATCGGCTTGGTGAAGGTCATGCTTTGCGGAACATGGGCAACATGGCAAGGAACTTGGGACAAGTTCAGAAATCAGTAGGCTACCAGGAGCAGGCACTGATGATTGCTCGCGAAGTAGGAGATCGCAATGGAGAAGCCCGCGCGTTAGCAAACCTTGGGTTGGGGGCTTCGAACGCCGGTCAATACGAGAAAGCGGTTGACTTATACCAGCAAGGTTTGGAGATACTACGTGAAGTTAAGGATCGCAAATGGGAGGGCCGCCTATTGGCAAATCTCGGCACCGCAAATTATACGGTGGGCCGCTACGAACCTGCAATCGGCTACTTTGAGCAAGCGGTAACCATTACGCGAGCAGTAAACGATCGCCAAGGCGAAGGCGGTGTTTTAGGAAACCTGGGAAACGCCTACTACAACATGAGCTACTACGAAAAGGCGATCAGTTATTACAATCAGGCGCTGGCGATTCGGCGCGAGGTGCGGGACCGCCGTTACGAAGCAAACGCGCTGGCAATCCTCGGATCTGCTTACAGAAGTCTTGGGCAATACGAAAAGTCCATCAATCACTATGAGCAGGCGGTGGCAGTGTTCCGCGATTTGAAGGTTCGCAGAGATGAAGGCAACGCACTGATGAATCTAGGGATCGCTTACAGCAATTCAAACCGTCACGAACAAGCGATCCCATATTTTGAACAGTCGCTGGTAATTGCCCGCGAGGTGAAAGATCCCCGTGGAGAAGGAAGCGCTCTCAATTTCTTGGGGACTTCCTTCTTCGACTTGGGGCAGACTGGGAAGGCGACAACCTATTTCGAGCAAGCTCTGACACTTCGTCGACAAGGGAAAGACCGTTTGGGCGAAGGGATCACCTTGGGCAATTTGGGGCGAGTTTACGGTAGATTGGGCCAACAGGAAAAGTCAATCAGTCACTTTGAACAGGCTGTGGCGATTGGACGAGAGATCAAATCCCGGCAAATTGAAATTGCGAATCTAACCAGGTTGATGGATGCCTGGAAGTTCACTGGGCAAAACAGCGTTGCGGTCTTCTACGGTAAACAAGCGGTCAATGCCATCCAATCGATCCGGTCAGACATTCGGGGACTAACTCAGGACTTGCAAGCAAGTTACTTAAAAGGCAATGAGGATCCCTATCACAAGTTAGCCGATCTGCTGATCGCGCAAGGGCGCCTGTCTGAAGCTGAGCAGGTCTTGGGCCTCTTAAAAGAACAGGAATTCTTCGAATTCGTGCGTCGCGATTCCACAGAAGCACCATCGGCCAAAGGCGGGGCTGATCTAACCCCGGAAGAGGCTGCATTGGCTAAAAGCTACAGCGAAATTGGCGGACGATTGGTGGCACTGGGTAGCGAACGTGGGGAACTAGTTGGCAAGAAAACACTCTCTCCAGCGGAAACGGCCCGTTTGACAAAGATTGAGGCTGATTTGACAATTGGCAGTCGGGCCTTCGAGAAGTTTCTTGGAGACCTCTCCACTCAGTTCAGCGCTAAACCAGAAGCCGCAGCCAAGTTGGTGCAACTTCGCGACTCCCAGGGATTCATGAGCGACCTGGGCGAACTTCCGCCCGGAACAGTCGCCATCTACACACTTGTAGGCGAGGACAAGTATCGCGCCATTCTGGTTACTCCTGAAGTGCAGAAAGCCTTCGAGTATCCAATTAAAGGTGCCGAGCTGAACAAGAAGATTCTGGAGTTTCGCGAAGTAATTCGTAATCCGAAGTTGGACCCTCGTCCACGTGCGCAGGAACTATACAAGATCCTGGTGGGCATCATGGCCCCCGACTTACAGCAAGCCAAGGCCAAAACTTTGATGTTCTCACTTGACGGAACATTGCGATATCTGCCACTGGCGGCGCTCCATGATGGAGACCACTATTTCGTGGAGCAGTATAAGTTGGCGGTGTTCACTCCAGCCAGTAATGCGCGGATGAAGGATCGTCCAACGCCGCAGTGGAAAGCTGCCGGATTTGGAGTCACAAAAGCATTTGAGGGGGCCCCGGCGCTGCCTTCGGTTGCCTCGGAGATGAACGGTATCATCCTTAGTAATCCCGGCTCAGAGGGAGTAATGCAAGGTGAGTTGCGCTTGGATAGTGCCTTCACGCAGGAATCGATGAAGAGCACGCTTCGCAGGAGTTTTCCGGTGGTGCACATTGCTAGCCACTTCATGTTTCAACCTGGCAACGATGCCAGTTCCTTCCTGTTGCTAGGCGATGGCAGCCACTTCAGCCTGGCGGAACTGAATAGCACGCGTAATCTGTTTGCCAATGTCCAACTGCTAACGCTTTCGGCCTGCAATACCGGGGTGGGTGATGTTCCTGGTGAGGGGAAAGAAGTGGAGGGATTTGGAGTAATGGCACAGCGGCAAGGGGCCAAGGCGGTGATTGCGAGTTTATGGCCGGTGGCAGATTCCAGCACCAGTCTGCTTATGCGGGAATTCTACCGGATTCGGGAATCGGAACCGGGAATCACAAAGGCCGAGGCGCTGGGTCAGGCGCAGCTTGAATTGTTGCGCGGCACAGCCAAACGACGAGCGGGTGGAGAGTCAGAAAGGGCGATGATCCACGAAGAGCCTACGTCGAAAAGGACTCCGGTCCAAGCGCCTAGTTTCAAGAGTATTGAAGGTGCTCCGTTTGCTCACCCCTATTTTTGGGCACCATTTTTCCTAATGGGCAACTGGCTGTAGAAAGATCCGGTCTAGCCGTTGCCGCAACTCACAATTTGCACCCCAGCCTTTGCGACTTGCGTAAAAGCGCAGATGTTCTGGTATTCCGATCTAAAGCGAACCCAGCGCTTATCATAAAACTATGACCTTCACCACGGAAGCTGCCGAAGAGCTTCTAGCGCGGCTATTTCACATCAAATCTGGAGTCACCACTCTTCCAAGCGAACGGGATCAGAACTTCCTGGCCACAGCCGGCTACGTTCTTAAGATCGCCAACCCCGCAGAAGACCGCGCCATGCTCGAGGCCGAAAACGCAGTGCTCAACTGCCTCGCCTCCACCGGACTCTGCCCTCGCGTAATCGGCGAGCTCCACCAGCAGCAAGGTCATTTCATCCGGCTCATTACCCTGTTACCTGGACGCCCGCTCGGCTCCCTTAAGCACCAAAGTTCCCGCCTGTTGGAGGACCTTGGCCACGCCCTCGCCAAGACCGACCAAGCGCTCGCGGGCTTCAACCATCCCGCCCTCCATCGAGAATTCCATTGGGACCTTGCCAGAGCTGAACACATCGCCGCGGCGGATTCTGAACTCGCCCAACGTTACCGTCAATACGCGAAACCCTTGCTCCCAAGTCTGCGCCAGAGCGTGATCCACAACGATGCCAATGACTTCAATGTGCTTGTTAGCGGCGATCGTGTTACTGGCATCATCGATTTTGGCGACATGGTTTACAGCCATACGATCAACAATCTGGCCATCTTGCTCGCCTACACGGCGCTGGGAAAAGAGCGTCCGCTGGACGCCATGTGCACCGTAGTGCGTGGCTATCATTCGGTGTTCCCGCTTGAGGAACTGGAGGTCGAAGCCCTCTTCACGCTTGCGGGAATGCGGCTCGCCGCCAGCATCGCAATGGCCGCTCGTCAACAGGCCGCGCATCCCGATAACGAGTATCTGAGCATAAGCCAGGCTCCGATCCGCGAGACCGTCCCGAAGCTGCTGGCGATTCATCCCCGCCTCGCCTGGTATCGTTTTCGCGAGGCCTGCGGATGGAACCCGGTTCCCCAAGCGCCGCGCATCCAGACATGGCTTCGCCGCCAACCAGACTTCGCCCCGGTCGCCGGCGCTGGCCTCCCGGTGCAGCATCTGGACCTCAGCGTTTCCGGACCGCAGGCCTTTCCGCAAGACGCGTCCACGCTCTACGCCGGCGGCTACGGCGAGGCGCGGATACTCTATGAATCGCCTGCGTTCAATGGCGAAAACCATCTCGACGAGCGGCGCACAATCCACCTCGGCGTGGATCTCACACTCCCCGCCGGCGCGGATGTATGCGCACCGTTCGACGGCGTCGTCTATGCCTTCGAGGACGCCCACAAGGCCTTTGACTATGGCCCCGTCGTCGTCCTCAAACACGACGCAGGCGGCGATCCGCTGTTCACGCTCTATGGCCACTTGAGCCGCGAGTCGCTTACCGGCTTACGCATCGGCCAGCCGATCGCCAAGGGCCAGCCCTTCGCCAAACTGGGAACCAGTGCCGAGAATGGCGGCTGGTGGCCACACGTCCACTTTCAACTCATTACCGACATGCTCGACGTACCTTGCAACTTCAACGGGTGCGCGCTGCCACGGGAACGCGAAACCTGGATGAGCCTTTGCCCCGATCCGAACCTCATTCTGCGGCTGCCCATTGAGCGTACGCCTCCGACTGACCTAGCCGCGCGCAGACGCGCTCGCATCGGCGGCAATCTCAGCGTTTCCTACTCTCGCAATCCGATCCACGCTGCTCGCGGACAGATGCAGTATCTCTTCGACACCAGCGGACGCCGCTACTTGGATGCCTACAATAACGTTCCGCACGTCGGCCACTCGCATCCGAGGGTCGTCGATGCCGTTTGCCGCCAACTGCGGATCCTCAATACCAACACACGCTATCTGCAAAATCAGCTTGTCGACTATGCCGATGCACTCACCGCCACGTTGCCAACTGAGCTTAGTGTCTGCTTTTTCGTGGCATCGGGCAGCGAGGCGAATGAACTGGCTTTGCGTCTGGCGCGAGCCTATACTAACGCTAAAGATCTGCTGGTGATGGACGCCGCCTATCACGGCCACACCACCACGCTCATCGACATCAGCCCCTACAAGCACAATGGACCTGGCGGGTCAGGTCCTCCTGATTGGGTTCACGTTACGCCCATTCCTGATGTATATCGTGGCGCGCATCGCGGCCCTGATGCCGGCGCGAAATACGCGGACGAAGTGGCTGCTGTAATCCACCAGCTTAAGCGCGGGCTCAGCGGCTACATTGCGGAGACATGCCCCAGCGTGGCCGGGCAGATCCTGTTGCCGCCAGGCTTTTTGCCCGCCGTCTATGATCACGTACGAGCAGCCGGCGGTGTCTGCATCGCGGACGAGGTCCAGACCGGCTTCGGCCGGATGGGAACACATTTTTGGGCATTTGAGCAGCACGGCGTGGTCCCAGACATCGTGGTGATGGGCAAGCCGATCGCCAATGGGTATCCCATGGGGGCGGTAGTCTGCAGGCTTGAGATCGCCCGCGCATTCGACAACGACATGGAATTTTTCAGCACCTTCGGTGGCAGCACTGGGGCACTGGCGGCGGCTCATGAGACACTGCGCGTGACGCTCGACAACGGCTTGCAAGAGCATGCCATGAAAGTGGGATCCTCATTGCTCAGCCGTCTTCGAGAAATCCAGCATCCACTCATTGGCGACATCCGCGGCTCAGGTCTCTTCGTCGGAATCGAGCTGGTGCGCAATCGCGATACTAGAGAACCCGCCGATAAGGAAGCTGCGCTTGTCGCCGAGGCGATGCGTGACCAGGGCATTCTTTTGGGGACCGACGGACCCTGGCATAACGTGATCAAGCTTCGCGGACCGATGGCCATCAACCTGGATGATGTGGAGATCCTGGCGAAGACATTTTCCAGTGTGCTGGGCTATGTCTGATGTGCACGCGTAAAGTGACGAACTCACGGATAGTGCTCCGCGAGTAAGTTCATTGCTGAATCTGGATCCCCAGTGCAGAAGCAACAGAATTACGATTAGAATCATCAACCACTCTAAGCGAGCGGACTGGGTACCGTGTACGTACCGTGTACCCTTTTGGCGGCCTTTTTTTTGAGTACTTCAGTCTGACGGGATAGCCACCTCGGAACGGCATTTCCAAAATGGGTATTTTGTGCAATACATTGGTGCAACGCCGAGGCAGATACTGTTCGCTGACTACGCCGTTTACTGCGAATGAAGTGCTACACCTGCTCTCGCCCGTAGTAGAACAATGCGTCGAAATTACCCGGCGCATGGCCCAGAGATCGAAGCAAGAGCAACCTGTCCCCGGTGGTGGATACAGTGGATCGCAGCATGCTGTAGAAGATCACCACGCCGCATGGAATAGGCGAGCCCACCGAAAGAGAATTCACGAAGTTCGTCAAGATCGTTGTCTGTCAAGGCTGCTAGAAACTCACGCATATTGGCCTCGACTTGATGCCATTGGTCAACGAGAGACGCTACAGTTAGATAGTTGCCAGGAGTCAGCGCAGGGCCGCGTTGTGCGCCGCCGCTTCGATCGAGCCACCCCCACTCAGCACTCATCATGTGGACCATTGTGTTGCGCACCGATCCGAAGCTTCCTGCTACCTGTCGAGTAAACTCCTCGGGTGTCAGTTGTGCCAGAACATCGAAAATTTTATCGTTCGCCCAATAACTGTAGTCATACAACACTTGGAGATCTTTGGCGCAGGTCATCAAGATCATCTTACAAAGTGTTCATTGAGAATTTCTAATCTATTGCCATTGGTCGCTGCCTAAGAACTGGAGTCGGATCGCCAGTTGGACATCGGATCAAGGTGCACCCATGACAACAGCGATCAATTCGGTTTTTCGTAAAGCAGCCAAAGGTTGTGATCTTCGAAACGTAGTTGTTATGGGTGACTAGCTCAAGGACAGTGTTCCACCTTGCAAGGGCATTTTCAAAATGAATTGAACTTCGAACAGCGCCCTCTTACTTGTCGTGTAGCACTCAGCAGGGTAGAGTAATTCTCTAGCCGATGAGCCTCAGAACTGGAGCCGGATCGCCAATTGGACGATGCGCGGATCGCGCGCTGCTGTGAACTGGCCGAATTGAGAATTCACCTGATTGCCGCTGGAGTCGAACCGCGCAGTACTGTCGAACGCGCTGAACTGAGTATGGTTGAACGCGTTGTAAAGCTCGGAGCGGAACTGCAAACGCAGGCCTTCGCGGAGTTTGAAGTTCTTGAAGATCGCCAGGTCGAAGTTGTTAATCCCCGGCCCAGTAAGCATGTTCTTTGTCAAGAAGCCAAGAGTGCCGGCGGCCGGAACCCGGAACACGTCAGTCCGGAAGTTGCGGCTGAACGTCCGTTCGCCACTGGGAAGATTCGGATCACCCACCACTTGAATCCGCGGAGAAATGCTGGGAGTGCCACTGAGGTCGGCGGCGGTCACCAGCGAATAGCCGACATTCACCGGGGCGCCGCTCTGGAAGGTCGCGATACCGGAGATCTGCCAGTCGTTCAGCACGATACCGGCGGGCCGGAAGGCCCATTGCTTCTTCGGAAGACTCCAGAGCCAATTCACCTTCACCACGTGGCGGCGGTCGAAGCCCGCGCGGCCGTAATTCCATTCCCGCAACGGCGCCACAGTGTTGATGGCCCCAAAGTCGCCATCGTTGTAGTCCAGCGACTTTGACCAGGTCCACGCCAGACCGGCCTCCAGATTCTTGACGAAGCGGCGATTCGCCGTCACTTGCAGGGAATGGTAGTTAGAACTCGAGTTGTTTTCATTGATGCTGACGCCGTTGTAGCCAACCACCGGCCGTAAAAACGCATCGGGCAATGGCACACGGGGATTGGTAGGGTCCGCGTTGGCAGGCAGGGAACGGGCTCCCAATGGGATATCTTGCAGGCTGCGGAGCCAGGAAAGATGGCGGCCCAGCGAGCCGACGTACCCGACATCTACCACTGTGCCGCGGCCGATGTGGCGCTGGATGCTGAAGCTCATGTTCATCACAGTGGGCGTCTTCAAATACCGGTCCCAACCGGTGACAGCGGGCGGTGAAGTAAATCCGCGGGCGGATCGGAAGGTGCCGATGTTGCCGAACTGCACCACCGGGTATTGTACCAGCGGATAGGTAAAGCCACTGGTGGGGGCACCTGCCGTGTTCCCCAGCACCCGGTTGTAGAACATGCCGAAACCTGAGCGGATAGCGGTCTTACCATCTCCGAAGGGGTCGTAGGCGAAGCCGAACCGAGGCGCAGCCAGAATGCCGGAGCTTTCTGTAAGTCCGCGCGGATAGGAAGTATCCTGCGAAGTGACCACTATGCCGTTGGTCAGGTTGCCGCTGCCTGGAGCAATGAAGCCGATCAACGAGGCCGGGTAAAACTCTCCCGTCACCGGATTCTGCCCGGAGCGGACGCCGTTATTCAAAGCAGGGCGAATCAATTGCACGCGTTGGGCCGGGTTGTAGCGGGACGGGACGAAACCGGCCAGTTGATTGCTGAAATTCCAGAACGGTTCGAACCAGCCGAAGCGCACTCCGAAGTCGAGTGTGAGTTTCCGCGAGAGCTTCCAGGTGTCTTGAACGAACCAATCAAAGCCGCGCGAATAGATCTTCGAGATCGGGCGGGCGCTCGCCTCCGTGTAACTGTTGAAGACCCCCAACCCTGCGTTCGAAAACGCATATCCGCTGTCGAAGGGATTGTTCACGTTGCGGCCGAAGTCGAAATTGCCGGCGAAGTTATTGGCCCAGGGGCCGTCGCGCTGGCGTAGCCGCTCAAAGAAGACTCCGGCCTTTAGTGTGTGCGCTCCAAGGACAAGGCTCAAGTTGTTGCTGAAGTTGTAGACGTTGCGCGCACCATTGAACGGAAAGCGCCCGTCATAGCCCAGGCTGGGAGCCCCCACCACGCCGCCGAATGTCATTTCGGGCATCAGGTTCAGGGGGTTGTTGGCCGGCGTCAGCGACCCGGCGGTGAATCCGTAGGTGCCCCGTTGCAGACCCTTGATGCCTTCATCGGTCCAAGATGGCGGTCCGAAGGTGTAAGCGTAACCGGCCATTAACTCGTTCACCACGGTGGGAGAGAAGATATGCCGATGATGAACGCTAATCATCCCGCCCTTGCTCTTGTTCAGTGATTGGAAAACCGGGAATTGCGCCGTCATCTGCGCGCCGTTCGGCGTATCGTTGCTGGAGAACTGAGCGTTCATGCTCACCGATACCATGTCCTTCGAACTGAAATAGTAGTCAGGCTTCAGGTTGAACAACTGCAGCGGATTAGCGCCGCGCCACTGCGCTATGTAGTTGTATTGGCCTCTAGAAACCGCCGGATTCAGGAAGTTGGGCAATGGAAAAAACTTCAGCGCCGCCACACCACTTGAGTCCAGCCGGCTGGCCGGGATCTGGTTGCCGGGGAAGACTTGCCGGCTGTTGGGATCCGTGACGGGGATCAACCGGTTGTTCACGTCGACACTCTGGGAAAAGTCGCCCGCCCGTTCCAACGCCGATGGCATCGTGACCCGTTGCACCGCACTGCTGGTGCGGCTGGGCACGTATTCGTGATTCCAGAAGAAGAAAAGTTTCTCGCGGTTACGGTTGAAGCGGCCCGGCAGGAAGACCGGCCCTCCGATGTTGTAGCTGTAAGTGTGGAAGCGGTTGATGGGTTTGCCCAGCCCGACGAAGTTGTTGAAGAAGCTGTTGGCGTTGAACTGCTCATGGCGTTTGTAGTACATCCCAGCCCCATGAAATTGGCGGCCGCCCGACTTAGTGATGATCTCGACGTTGCTGCCAGCCAGCCGCCCGTACTCGGCTTGATAGTTGCTTAGCAACACCTTGATCTCCGAAACGGCGTCCGCGCTGATGCCAAACGTGCCATTGGCCGCGCCTCCAACCGCCGACATCGTCACTCCGTCCACCGTGAAATTGTTGGCGTTGGAGCGGTTGCCCAGCACGTTGAAACTCGTCGCCGAACCGCCGCTGATGTTGCGCCCGGCCGCTCCAGTCGGGTCCACCACCCCGGGTGATAGCGCCACCAGCGACGCCACCGACCGTCCAAAGATCAACAGATTCTCAATCTGCTTTCCCGAAATTGCCGCAGAGCGCTCGGCGCTGGCCGTTTGCACGATGGCACCCTGGGCCTCCACCGTAACACGCTCTTCCAGACTGCCGATCTCAAGCGTGAGGGTGCCGACCGACAGCCGCTCTGAAGCGGTCAGCATCACACCGCCCCGCTCAAGTGTCTTGAAGCCAGAAACCTGAGCCGTCAGGCGGTATTCACCCGGATTCATGCCGCTGAATACGAAGTTGCCGGTCTCGTCGCTGAGTCCAGCGCGCTGGACTCCTGTGGCGGTACTGGTTAGCCGGAGGTTGACGCCCACGATGGAAGCCCCAGTGCTATCTCTAACCGCTCCGGTGATCGTGCCCGTCGATTGCTGTGCCCAACTGAATGTGGCTGCGCAAGCCAGAGCAAGCGCGGCTCTTGTGATGAAATGCATGGTATCCCCTGCTGCTTTCGAGAATGGCCTTAGTATACACGTTTTTCATACATGGCTGAGCGCTCGACCGCTCGACGGTTTTGCGTTCTAACTGGACGTTCCCCGCCAGAGCCGGTGGCAAGGTTATTTTTATTAATGATATGCTGCGTTCGCACCAAGCATGCGCTTAATCCTATTCGGCCCATCCTAAAGAAAGGTGCCACCGTTTTTGCGCTTGGTTTCCTCGCCTCCTACGTGCAAAAAGGCCCCATCAGCCGACGCCACTTCGACGCGATCTCATGATCGGAACGGCCCGCGATCCTGAGCATCGTGCGTGGCTAAGAACCCGAGCCGGAGGGCCCCTTACTCGAACCGTCCGGCCTTTGAATCGCGCGGGGTTGTGAGTATGGGTATCCAGCAATGGTGCTCGCAGGCATAATTAGAGATCATGAACGAGGAGAAAGCTTATGAGAATATCACCCACTTTGTGGATTGCGCCTTTACTTTTTGTAGCAACTTTGCCGGTCGGGCTGGTTGCGCAGAGTCCAACTTCTGGCCCGGTTGTTGCTGCCGGCATCTACGCTAATCATGAGAAAGTGGCCGCCGCGCTGGCCAAAGGCGGTCCTTTGATTGACAATCCCAACACGCCGGCGGCGATAAAAGTCTCGGGTTCGCACCGTGACAAAGCCGGCGTGGTTGAAGTGCACGAGAAACAGACTGACATCTTCTACATCTCCGATGGCGAGGCAACGCTTATCGCCGGCGGAACAAGAGTCAAGGCTAACTCCACTCCATATGACATCGAAGGTGGACAGACTTTTCATCTCACCAGGGGTGACATTGTTGTGATTCCTGCAGGCATACCGCATTGGTTCCGCGAGGTTCCGAAATCGATCAGCTACCACCTGGTTAAGTTAAATGCACCGCCTGGCGGTACCGGCAAGGCGGTTACATATGTCGGCCATGACAAGGTTGCAGCCGCGCTGAACAGTAAGGGAGAGATTTTTTCTTCTCCGAACATGAGACTGTCGGGGGGCTATCGCACAGGTCCGGATCAGCCTGCCGGTTACAACCCTGATCCGGAAATCCATCCGACCGCTATCGACATTTTCTACTGCATTGATGGTGCGGTTACCATCGTCACCGGCGGTTCAGTCGTTGGCATGAAGGACAGTGGGCGGAATCGTATGGCTGGCGCGAGAGTTGAACAGGGACGGGCCGACCACATGACGAAGGGCGACTGGCTATTGGTGCCTTCGGGAACGCCCCATTGGCATACTGAATACCCGAAACCCTTCGGTTTCTACCGCTATTTGTTGGTGAAGGTACAGGAATAGCGTCGATTGTTCCCGTTTTCACTTGGCCATTACAATCACACATTCTCTGTCAATTTGACATATATAATCCCGACTGATACAGTTCGGGAATCCAGATGTCACTGCAATTCCAATCCGGGCTTCTGGGCACACTCTGCTTAGTTATCCCTTCATTCACAGGTCTGCCCATTCTGGGGCAATCCGATGCGTTTAACAACGAAGTGCTCCCGCTACTTCGCCAACAATGTGAACCTTGTCACAACGCAAAAACCAAGAGTGCAGGACTGTCCATTGAGCGCGAAACCGACTTATTAGCTGGAGGCAAGCGCGGAGCCTCCATTGTGCCAGGCAATCCTTCGGCAAGCCTTTTAGTCCGTTTTCTGCGAGGCGTTGACAAGCCTCGTATGCCTCTAGGCTCGCTACAACTTCCAGATGAACAGATAGCAAAGATCGAAAGTTGGATCGCTAATCTCCCTGCTGCGAAGACTGAAGCGAAGTCGCCCTGGTGGGCTTTCCGCCGTGTCGAGTCCCGACCAGCCCCAACTGTCCGAAGTTCAGGCTGGGCTCGCAATGAGATAGACCGCTTCATACTAGCCGGCTTGGAAGCCAGACAACTGCAACCTTCCGATGAAGCCAGCCGCCCAACGTTGGCGCGGCGGATCTATCTTGACCTTCTGGGCCTGCCCCCTTCTCCAAGCGAACTTCGCACATTCCTTGCAGATCCCGCGGCAGATGCCTATGAACGGCTGACCGACAAGCTTCTCGCCGATCCCCGTTTTGGAGAACGATGGGGCAGGCACTGGCTGGACCTCGTCCGCTATGGCGATACTCAAGGGTTTGAAGCAGATCGCGAAAACTACACCATGTGGCGATACCGGGACTACGTGATTCGCTCTTTCAACCAGGACAAGCCATATGACAAATTCCTTACAGAACAGATCGCCGGGGATGAAATGGCCAACGCGCAGGAAGATGCGCTGGTGGCCACTGGATTCCTTCGCCTAACCCCACGCTTCGGTACAACCAACGCCCAACAATTCCGCCAAATGGCTCTTGATGAGATAACCAGCACTGTTGGCTCCGCATTTCTCGGTCTTACCATGAAATGCGCCCAGTGCCACGACCATCGCTACGATCCTATTCCACAAAAGGACTTCTATAGGCTGCAAGCATTCTTCGCGCCCATCGAAATGGCCGACACACGCGTGCCTTTTTCCGACCCGGCGGTGCGCGCACGAATGGAAACGGGAGCCATGGCTGCGCGTAAGAAACTGACTGAAGCTCAGAGCCGTTTCGACGCCTATCAACAATCCATGCTTGTTCGCCTGCGCACGGCCCTTAACAAAACAGAAACGGCCGCTACCCGCACTCCTCCTGCGGAGGACGACGAAATTGTAACTGGCGGGTTTACCCGCAAACTCTCTCCAGATGTGGCCGATCTCGAACGCCGCATCACACGGGCGATAGCTAACGGCGTTGTTGCCAATCCCGACGACCAGATTTTCACGCGGGAAGAAAAATCCAAATACATTGAACTGCTCAGTTGGGTTGACGGCAACCGCGGTGGACGAGACCTAGGCGTTTATCAGCGCGAGCTGCGCCGCTATCAACCTATTGCCCATGCCGTCCGTAACGTTTCCAACAATGGCGACAGGCCTTTCCTGCCTACAACTTTCGTTCGATTGAAAGGCGAGTTTGATAAACCCGGCGAAATAGTCCGGCCCGGTTTTCCCATCGCTGTGACGGGAACAGCGGAAGACGCAAAGTTGGTTACAGACGCCTTCGGCAACGAACGGGGCTGGCGCACTCCACTTGCTCAATGGATCACCAGCCGGGAAAATCCGCTCACCGCTCGCGTCATGGTGAATCGTATTTGGCAACACCTCTTCGGTTCGGGACTTGTAGCGACGCCTAGCGACTTCGGCCGCAACGGATCTGCTCCAACCCACCCAGAACTGCTGGACTCCCTTGCTGGTGGTTTCATGGCTGACGGCTGGAGCGTCAAGAAAGTAATTCGGAAGATTGTGCTTTCTGCGGCCTATCGTCAAACTTCAGTCCGTGATGGCGAACGGGAGCAACGCGAGGATCCACAAAACAATCTGTTGTGGCGCCAGAATCGCCGCCGTCTTGAGGGCGACGTGCTTCGCGACCTTTTGCTCTCGCGCACTGGCGCACTTCATCCCGAAACTGGTGGGCCCGGTGTCTTCGTCCCCCTTCCAGCAGCAATGAAGGAACGCATGACGATTAAGAACATCCCCAGTTGGACTCCAACTGCTGGCCCTGAAGCCAACCGGCGTTCCATCTACATTTTCCAGCGCCGCCAACTGGAAGTCCCCTTCCTGGCGGCGTTTGACGCATCCGTGCTTCAATTCTCCTGCGAAAGGCGCTCTACATCTACTACCGCTTTACAAGCGCTCACTCTGCTGAATGACGACTTGGTCATTCAGCAAACAGCCGCTCTTGCTGAACGGATTCGTGCACGGGCAACAACCGCGCCGCAACAAATCAATTTAGTATTCGAGGAGATCCTTGGCAGACCTCCGACAGACAAAGAACGCACCGAATCCAATGCGACGTTCGGCTCAGGAGGTTCTGCGGGGTTGGCCAGCCTCGCTCGACTTCTACTGAACACGAACGAGGTAATTTATGTTGATTAGAAATTCCAGGCGCGAGTATCTTGAACGCTGCTGGAATGGCATTGGTTCTCTGGCGCTCGCCCAATTGCTGGCCGGGAAGGCCTCCGCAGCCACCGACCCAATGAGCACGAAGCAACCCCATTTCGCGCCCAAGGCTAAGAACGTTATCTTCCTATTCATGTCTGGCGGCGTCAGCCAGATGGACACTTTTGATTACAAGCCGGCTCTCGAGAAGTTCGCCGGCAAGCGCCTTCCGATGCCGGAACATGTCGCTGGTGAAATCAGGAGTTTCCTGTCACGTCCTCACGGAGCCGTACCGGCGATCGCCCCGTTCCGGCGCGTAGGCTCAAATGGCCGCAGTCTCTCCACCCTGTTTGAACACTTGGGTGACGTTATCGACGATCTCGCTTTCGTCCACGGCGTGGAGGTGGATAACAACAATCACGCCCCAGCTACCCTGCATGTCAACACAGGATCAGTGCTGCAAGGCAGCCCGTCTGTTGGTTCCTGGGTAACTTATGGTCTGGGCTCTGAAAACCGAAATCTTCCAGGATACGTTGTCCTTCACGATCCGCGTGGTGGCCCCGTCAATGGGCCATCCGTCTGGCATAGCGGCTATCTACCGGGATCCTATCAAGGTACAGCGTTCCGGCCGACAGGGACGCCTGTCCTCAATCTGGAATCTCCTCCTGGCGTCAGCCGCGCGCAAGCCCGTATCGAACTCGAGTTTCTGCAAAACAGAAATCGGGAGCACGCCAAAGTCCGCACGCAAACGGATGATCTTGAAGCACGAATTGCCAGCTACGAACTAGCCTTCCGAATGCAAACTGAGGCACCAGGAGTGGTAGACCTCGGCCAGGAGAGCGCGGCAACGCGTGCCCTGTATGGTGTAGACGACCCCATCACCGGGGCGTTCGGCAGGCAATGTCTTCTCGCACGCCGCATGGTTGAGCGTGGCGTCCGTATGGTAACGCTTGTTCATGGCTGGGAAAACGGAACCTTCAGTTGGGATCATCATTCCGATCTTGGCCGCTTGCTGCCGGACCGCGTTCGCGAAGTTGATCGCCCCGTTACAGCTTTACTGAAAGATCTCAAGCAACGGGGGCTTTTCAAAGATACGATTGTGGTTTGGATGTCGGAAATGGGGCGCACGCCTTTCAACGAAGGAACCGGAAGAGTTGGACGAAATCACAACCAATACGGCATGGTGAGTTGGTTCGCAGGCGCAGGAGTTAAAGGTGGAGCTACTGCCAGTGAAACGGACGACTTTGGTCTCCGCTCCGTTGGAAACGGCTATCGTGTTTGGGACATTCATGCCACCTTGTTACATCTGCTTGGACTCGACCATCTTCGTCTTACACACCTCCACGAAGGACGTTACAAAAGGCTCACCGACGTTGGCGGTTCGGTGATCAAGGAGCTGCTGGCATGACATTCCTCTTCAGTCTGTTGTTGATGGCCGACCCTTCAGCCCTTACCTCTTTCCTCGATCAAGCGGTTCACAATGGAGACATTCCCGGTGTTGTGGTTGTCATTCAACAAGAAGGGAAAGTCGTTTTTTCTAAAGCCGCGGGTCTAGCGGACCGTGATGCCAAGCAGCCAATGAAGCGCGACAGCATGTTCATGATGGCCTCTACTTCTAAGCCGCTAGCAGCCACTGCCATCCTTACCCTTGTCGATCAGAAAAAACTGTCGCTTGACGACCGCGTCAGCAAGTTTTTCCCAGATTTTCAGGGCAAATCAACGATCCGCCAACTGCTCTCGCACACCTCCGGAATCTTCGGCAACACTCCGGTTTCGCCGGGCTTGAAACTGATCAGAAATTTCGATCTGCCGCTGGCACAAGCGGTTGAAGGCATCGTCCGTGAACCGTTAGCCTACGAATCTGGCTCTCAATATTCCTACGGCGGAGCATCTTTCTGCGTGGCAGGAAGGATTGCCGAAATCATCACTGGTGAGGAGTTCGACGTCTTCGCTGACCGTGTACTCTTTAAACCCCTCGGCATGAAAGAGACCTTCTATCGCTCGACGCGGGACTTGAGTCAACGCATTCCTAAGATTTACAAACGCGACAAAGACCAATGGATCGCTACTCAAGCAGTGATGGACCGTCCAGGACAACGCGGTCCACGGCCAGCCGGTTTCGTGCTGGTGCCTGGCGGAATTTACTCCACCGCCGATGACCTGCTTCGCTTCGCTCAATTGCACTTGGATGGCGGCCGCAATCTGCTCTCGCGCGCTTTGATTGACGAGATGCATCGAAAACAGACCGGTTCGCTGAAGGAGAATTACGGCCTTGGCTGGCAATTGCTTCCAGGTGGGGCATACGCCCACGGCGGGGCATACGGCACGTATTTATATCTGGATCCGGCGCACCACGCGACCGCCGTCATTCTCACTCAAACCACCGGCGCGGCAAAGTTTCAGGATGCAGCCCGCAAGCAGATTCAGCAGTTTTTGGCCTCCGAACAAAAAGTGAGACAGTAGCCACCACGAACGGCATTTTAAGATGGATAGTTTGTGCAGGAAACTGAAAAAGGCGAGTTTGATTGGTACAGGAAAATGGCCAGTACTATTTTGCGGACGACTACGACGCCCGGCCTTCTCCAAAGCCATTCAATCCCCATAACCCCCGCGTCCCCCATGCCACAACCCAATATCCAATCTAACGCTTGGCAATCGAGTCAGCGACGACAGTTGCGTCCTGTAGCGCTGTTGATAACAAGCTGGTCCCTCGTCCAGCCGGTACGAACGAGGCATCCGGGCTCCAAGGTTCCGAGTTGCGCGGACATCATCTGGAAAGTCGCCAATCACAAAGCACTCGGCTGCCGTGAGATTATGCTCAATTGCCGCGTGTTCATAGAGCAAGACATTCGGTTTCTTGCATGGGAACGGTTCGGCGCGGCGATGGGGGTAAAAATACGGGCCAACAACATTCGCGCCTTGTGCTTCCAAGTCTGCCGCGAAAGTAGCAAACCAAGCCTGGAAGTCCGTCATTGAAAACAGCCCTTTCGCAATGCGGCTCTGCATTGTGACCACCGGACAAACGAAGCCAGCGGCGGAGAGTCCAGCGACTGACTCCACGACTCCGGGAATCAATGTGAGGTCATCAGCCGCTCCTGTTTCAGAGGCTCGGGCAATAGCAGCACTCGCGTCACAAAAGAACGATTAGTTAGTCACGTCACGCGTCTGTTAGCCGAGGGACCTCTGCGACGGGCTTTGCTCACAAGTGCCGGTCTCCTGGCGGCACGCCGTCTCAATTGCTTATTCACGTTCCCACTCGGGCGGTTTACCTACCAGGCTCGTGGGATCTCAGAATCCGCAGCACTGAAAGTATTGTGCTCCAACTGCGCGTTGTCGCCGGCGCCCCAAAGAGACTGTCGATCTGGCCGAGATAGCCAATCGTCTTCATGTGGCGGCGGTACACACCATAGACGAGACGATTCTTCGAGCCAGCAATTCGGACGAGCCACTCGCCATCTTCGGGAAGAGCAATCGGAAGAGAAACTCCACGGCGTCCAGCCTTCGAGAGGATGCTTACAAACTGAACAACATCTGCTGGCGGTGGCTCACTTCCAAACGGATTCTCCATTTCTAGCCGAATCAGATCACGCCCATCGCAGAAAGCGATGGTTGCCTCAAACGGCAGCTTCCGGCGCAATTCGGCAAGGAATTTTGCGCGCACCCCAGGTTTGAAAACGACAAGTGTTCCTGCGGCGCCCACATTCACGGCATCGTAGATGTCCAGTTCTTTGGCGAGCACGCTCGGGCGAAATGACCTGTGTCCACCAACGTTGATACCCCGGAGGAAAACAATCAAAGCCATGCTGCCCATTGTTACAGCATCGAAACATCGAGGAGAAGCCGAGGCGGTGGGCACTCACCATGCAGGTGACAATCGCCTTCCACGTAACTGCCGAGGTGTACGAGAGTTAATCTCTCAACAGTGCGCCAACCGCCGTTTTTGGGATTATCTGTCGGTATGGTTCTCGGATGTGAGGGATTGTCTCATAGCCAACGTTGCCCGGCGCTTCGATTGCTTGGCGTGTTGACGGCCTTCACGCTGGCGTAGCCTCACTCTAAGCCTGACGGCGCTCGGCGTATCGCGCCTCTCCGTTTCGTCGAGCCGATGATCGCGCTTTCCATTGTCGTTGTCTTCCACGGCTTCGGTTTCGCAGGTGCGCTTACTGCGGCCGGTACTTCCATTTTGTAGATGTCTTCCAGGTGTCCTGCGTTTCCCGCGTGCTTATTCCTCGCGAATACATCGAGACAACTTTATCGCCTCTGACCAAAAAGGGATATAAGTGCGCATTGTTCACACAAGATAATTACCGTGGATGTTTTAGCACTAGGTAAACTACTGGCGGCCCGAAGTTTATTGGAACAATTTTGGGGCGAACTCGTTCAAGTAGTCGCGCCAATTGAGCCAAGTATGACCACCCGCTGTCTCGTTATAAACAGGATTGAAGCCATGCTTTTTTAGCAAGTCAACTGTCTTGTGTGTTGTCTCCAACAAGAAATCGTCTTTGCCGGTGGCCAACCATACTAACTTCAAACCCTTCTTAGAAGCAGGGTTATCCAGCTCTGCCATATGTTGTTCCACCCAGCTTGGGCCACTAGCAGCCGGAACCGCTGTACCGGGCCTGCCTCCGAAAACGTTGATCAACCCAGAGCTGAACACTCCTACATAAGCAAATTTGGTTAAGTTCGGGATAGCAATGTTCAATGTCTGATTTCCGCCCATGGATAGCCCGGCAATTGCGCGGTGGGATCGGTCCGTAGCTGTGCGGTAGTGGGTATCCACATAGGGCATGATGTCGGCTGTAAATTCCTGGTGGAAGGCATCAGGTCCAGGAGTCCGGATTGCGCTGGTATGGCCTGCGGGCATCACCATGATCATTGGTTTGGCCTTTTTACTGGCGATAAGATTATCCAGGATGAAACCAGCTCGGCCAACCGAGGACCAGGATGCATCGGAATCGCTAGCACCGTGCAAGAGGTAAAAAACCGGAAGTTTGTCCTTGCCTGATTCGTAGCCGGGAGGTGTGTAAATAGTCATGCGGCGGAACCGTTTCAGAGTTGCGGAATAGTAAGTGACGGCGGCAACGGCACCATGAGGTACATCGCGAGTGTCCATGAAATCGGAACCAGGCACAGTTACGAGGCTCCAAGTGTTAGTGTTCGATTCGCTGGTAGCTGGGTTACGCGGATCAATGACAGTAAGCCCACCAACGTTAAATGTATAGCGGTATGCTCCGGCAGGGACAGGCCCCAAAGTTGCTTCCCAAACGCCTTGTTCCCCTTTGACCAGAGATGTTCCTTGATTGTTGCCAGGAATATCGCTGCCCATTACCTTGACGGATTCAGCTTGAGGAGCCAGTAAGCGGAATGTGATGGTGCGATCGGGTTTCACTTCTGCAGAAACAAATTGAGGACCTTGCGGCGCACGGGCAGGTGCGGGTGCAGGGGTCTGCGAAATGAGAGGTAAATTGGCTGCGGCAAGAATAAAAAGGATACTGGTCAACTTGACTGTCTTCATAGTTGTTTGAATATATTCTATTCCAGAAAGTAATGGCTTGGCCTAAAAAGTTTCGGCGCTCCTCATTGGCCGGGGATGGACTTGGCCTTTTGCAGGGATTCTGCAAGAGGATGCCCAGCGGGAATATCGTTACGCAAATGAATGGAGCCAGTGGAACTGCAAGCAATCGTAGTGAATTTTTCGGCTAAGACTTTTGAATCCTCGGGGCTTGGGCCATACAAAAAGACCATGAGAGTTTGCGGTGTGAAGCAGCGATTAATGGGGCCATTCCCGAAACACACGGACGACCGGCGGAGGATTGAAAAGACCGGAACAAAGAACTGATGCACGACTTCATTTTCCGGGAGTGCTTGCGCAATGGCGCGATAGGGTTTGACGCAATCGTTATAAAAAGCGAGTTTTGAGACAACTTCGGGAGAAGTGCGATGCTTGAAAAATGAAAGCGATTTTTGGCTGGTATAGTAAAATCCCGTACCGAGGTGTATGGCGAGCACCAGCCATGCCACCGATCTTTGCATGGGGGTTTCAATGCATTCGGCGGCGATACTCATTGTGATTACAATCAAAATTATTGGAGTGAGGAGATACCATGTCCAAACTCGATTGGTGATTGTAATAGTGATTAAGAAAGCCAGCCAGGCAATCAAGGAAATAGTGAGTGCCTCCCAGTGCCGCCGATGCCAAAGTATCCAAATGCTGTAGAGGCCGAAAGCGATTGTGGTCCACCAAAGATACTCGCGCGTGATGCCTGGAGTGTTGATGTCATAGGGCACCCCTTTTGAATTGAAAAGCCAGTGGGAGAGGTAGGAAATCGCCCCAGGAGGTTGAATGGCGTGCCCGTAGTTGGGGGCATTCACTTCCGACGATAAGTTGGAAAGCTTAGCAACATACGGTTTCCATCCCGTGTTTGCTAACTCACCATTGGCGCATAAGAAACCGCACAGCAACAAGAGGGGCGAGACAACCAAGAGCCTAACTGGGACCTTCTTCCAACAAAGAAAGAAAAATACGGGCACAAGAAAAACGGAATAGAGTTTGACGGCGATTGCCGCGCCACACAAGAAGAAACTGGCAAATGCCCAACGGTTAAATCGGAGGGCCACCCATACTGCGGTAACCACCAATAGAGCAGTTAGGTAATCAGGGCTGAATGGCTTATACAGCAGCAGAATCCCGTTCATGGGAAGCAGCAGTAGGGAAAACCAGATGCGGCCTCTATCTCCACAGCCAAGCAACAATAGAATCCGCCAAGACACAAACATTGTGAGGAGTTGCAGTATGAGAGTTACTATTCGCAGGCAAAAAATCCAAAGGCTGGATTCAGGCTCAATCACAAAGTAGAACGGCAAAGTAAGAACTGCATACACCTGCCAGAACAAATCACCATAACCAAAGGGCTCGCGGAGAGTAAGGAAGCTCAGAATTCCAGTGTTCAATAATGCTTTTTGGTATTCATGCAATACCGGTAAATACTGAAATTCATCCCAACTTTCAAAGAAAAATATGGCCAAGGGGAATTGAAGATCGAAGCACCAATGGATCATGCTGAAAATAATTTGCCATGCGAGGAGACCAACAAACAAAACCCGACCTACTAGGTGCATAGGAGATCAGGCTACCATGATGAACCGCACAGGGGATAGCCATGGGCAAATTTCCATTGGGATTTGCCGCGTGACAATGTTTCCAAATACGCCAACGAATAGGGTTCAAAATAAGCGTTGTCTGGATTACATCCGGAATTTTCCACCATATCCAATCGAGCAATTCGATGGATCATTTGACACCTCTTGCTCTTGGCCAGTAAGGTGGTGGTACGAATGACCGTTACAATCTCATCGGAAATGGAAGCGTTGATTAAGAAACAACTACAAACACAAAGCTTCCAAACTCCAGAAGATGTAGTTCTCTCCGCCCTGCTGTTTCAGGACAAACAGATCAAAACCGAAAGCAATGCACGTGCTGTTGAACTTGCCTTGAACCGGCTTGGCGAAGAAGCTTTCTGGCGCGGCGTCCAACAAACATACGGAGAAATCGCCGGCTCCCCTCACGACGTTCTCGTCTATCAGCAGGAAATCGCCGATTGGGTCAAAACCATGCATCGCCGTTAATATCCAACGGCTAATTACTCTGGAATTCCTGCCAGTTTCTTGGCCAATTCCTTTTTTTGTTCCAAGTTCATTTGCCGTGCAATTTGAATCCGCTGCGCCTGCGGGCTCCCTGCACCATGCATCGATTCCGTTAAGTACCCAACCGCGTTCCGCCCCAACGTCATGTTTTCAATCAAGCGCAACACTCGTGCACGATCCTCAACTCTCACTCCATCCCGGCCCTTCAAGTACTTCCGCAAGAGCGGCCCTGTTTCCGGGTTATCAAAATCCTTTTCTGAAGGTAGAGTTGCTACCAGCCCTCCCGCCAGATCCTGCGCCAATCTTGCAATTTCATAAGGGAAGCGCGTCACGTTATGCTTGCAAACATTCGCCAGCAAATCATCCGGCTGATAGTTACCGGCTTTCGTCTTATGCGATTCGTGCGACGCCGCAATTCCCGCTCCATAAATTGTCTCATTCAAATGCGCCATCTCCACCAACTTGTCCCGCACATGCGAAACCTGGGCCACGCCGTTGTAATCCGCAGCGAGTGCCGCCGCGCCAATAATCACATCCCCTAGCCCCGTCTTGCACACATACGATCGCCGATGATATGCCGTGAACCGTTCCACCAGCATCGCCGCAAACTCCGTTTCCCCATCCATGAAAAGCAAGTCATTTGGAACAAACACATCGTCAATCAGGATCATCGCTTCCTGCCCGGCAAATTGCGCATTCCCCTGATCAATGCTGCCACCCTCCATCGCCCGGGTGTCGCAGGATTGCCGTCCATAAATAAACGTAAGCCCCGGATGATCCACAGGAATCGCCGCCACCACCGCGTAGTCTTTATCGGCAGGGCGCAACCGCATCGTCGGCATCACCACCAGCCAATGGGAATTCAAGCAACCCGTCTGATGCACCTTTGCCCCGCGAATCACCACTCCATCTTTCCGCCGTTCAACAATGCGAAGGAACATATCCGGATCGCTCTGGTCTGCAGGAGCCTTGCTCCTATCTCCTTTCGGATCGGTCATCGCCCCGCCAATCACGAAGTTGGCTTCTTGCATTCGCACCACAAAAT
>JAYUSZ010000097.1:0-38935 GCA_043755435.1 Bryobacterales bacterium
CGATGGTGGAGGCGGCGGGAATCGAACCCGCGTCCGAAATGGCTTGACCTGCCAAGACTACGTGTGTAGCCAAATCTTCTTTCTCAACTACCGCTCAAAAATCTGGCAAAATGGCGGTAATCCAGCCTGATTGATCTCGATCGATTGCCCCAGACGGAGACTCTCAACCTATCCCGCATTGATGACGCTGGAGGGATCCGAGGCGGGCCCCGAATCTGCAGCGGCTACTTAATTAATTAAGCAGCGTATGCAAACTGCGTGTTGGCAGTTGTGTTTTTCCGATCGTTTTACGGGAGCTCGGAACCCGACACGCCTCAACAAACCAATTCCATCCCGTCGAAACCTGTTCGCCCCCTTACCTTAACCAGCATACCATTCGCGCCCAAATTACTAGCACGAACCTATTAACTTGGACGCAAAAGAACCACAGCGGGTTCCTTAAACTCCCTTTGCAGGGAATCGGCACTTAAAGGGAACAGCCGTTCCCGCAGCTTCAGAATTGGTATCTCAACCATTTCCGCTGAGGCCACTCCCACTGCAATCGTCGTTGCGAAGTAAATAGCGTGCAAAACGTATTGATTTACGATCCCAAATCGAGCGGCGATGGCTGAAAATAGCATCGCCAATGGCACATGCCACAAGTAGAGGGTGTACGAATATGTCCCCATTTTGGCAATTGCTTTGGCCACCAGTCCAGGTTCAACAAGCTTCTTGCCCTTTTCCTTGTAGATCGACAGCAATAGCATGGTTCCAAAGGAAACATAAATCAAGGTGAAGCCAATGGTGTAAACAATCGGGTCATCCGGAGGTAAGAACAGTGCAGGCCCCAGCGCCAAAACGCTAAACAACGATATTGGAAACCGCCAAGGATCGCTCATTGCCTTCTGCAAAACTGCCGGACGGAAGTTGTGCAGGTAAGACAGCAGCACTCCAAAAAACAGAGAATCCAACCGTAAGTGCGAAGGTTCATAGTGAACTCGATGGCTATGCACAGGATTCTGCATCGCATTCCCAATCCGAAGAAGCAGGCAAATTCCAGCAACCGCAAGAAAAACATACGGAATGGTCCGGAACGGATTTTCCGCTCCTCGATCGCGGCTCATCAGAAACGCCAACAATAGCGGAAGGAAAATATAGAAATGCTCTTCCACCGCCAACGACCACGTATGCCCCCAAATGGATCCAAGGTAATTCTGCGTAAGGATCATTTCCCCCAGCAATTCCTGCCCAATCACCGGAACTTTCCAAAAGAAACAATACACCAGCGTTACCGCAATCAATAAATAGAAAGATGGATAAAGCTTCAATGCCCGACGTGCAAAAAACCGGCTTAGACGAATGCGCCCATTCGTCCGGTATTCGGTGAACAGTAAGTTGGAAATCAGAAACCCACTCAGCACGAAGAAAAGGTCCACACCCCAACCACCCACAGTGGACCAGATTGGATAGGCAGGCACATGGACTCCCATAACCAGCAAAATAGCCACGCCTCGCAACACGTCAAGTTCAAAAACTCTTTTCGGAGCCATCTCCGAGAATCGGCAGTTTTTGCAACTCGCTTTAGCGTGCTCAACGTTTGTGGTATACCTACTTAAAACTATGCCGAAGATCCAAGATTGCCGCCGCGGATTCCTGAAGCGCACCATGGCCCACCTTTGGACCGGTGCCGCACTGCTCGACCAAGCCGTTCTTCGCGCCACCGCAGCCAGGGCCCAGGCTCGTACCGGCGTCCTCCCCAAGCTGTTCGATATTCAAAAAGTGGCTCCTGGCATTTATGCTGCCATCGCTTCACCCCTTCCCATGCTCAACTGCAATGCGGCGATTTTTGAAAATGAAAAGGATCTCCTCATCGTCGATTCCCACGCCCGTCCCAGTGCTGTGGTGTCTTTAGTGCAACAGATCCGTAAGGAGATCAGCACCAAACCAGTTCGCTACATCGTCAACTCTCATTTCCATTGGGATCATTCAGAAGGCAATCCTGCGTACCGGCGCGTCTATCCGCAGGCGGAAATTATTACTTCGGAAACAACCAGAAAGTTGCTTTCGGAATTTGGGGCTGCCCGTGCGGCCGCCCAAGTGGAGCAGGCTCAGAAGATGGTACCGGAGTATAAACAAAGCCTCGCCAGCTCAAGGACTGCCGAAGAAAAAGCCTACTGGCAATTCATGGTTAAGGACTCTGTTGAATTCGCCAGCGAAATGAAGGACTACAAACCCGAACTGCCTTCCATAACCATTGAGACCGATCTCATCATCCATGACAAGGCTCACGACCTCCACTTAGCGTTCCGCGGCAAGGGTCACACTGCCGGCGATGTAGTTGTCTATTGCCCGCAGAAGAAGGTCATTGCTACCGGAGATTTACTCCACAGCTTCGCGCCCTTCATCGCCGATGGCTATCCTCGCCTTTGGCCGCAAACGCTGCGCGCCTTCGGCATGTTCGATTTCGCAACGGTCATTGGTGGGCATGGCGGCGTACAGAATTCCAAAGAGCGTTGCTATCAAATGGCTGCATATATTGAGGACCTCAGCGAAGAAGTCTTGAAGTTGAAGCGCCAGGGCAGGGCAATGGCCGATGTCAAAAGGGCCATTGATCCATCCAGATTGAAAAGCCTCACGCGTGACGGCTATGGAGCGTTTCTAATGGATTCCATCGGCAAATATCGTTTGGTAAAACCAGGAACCCCCCGCGCACAATTGCTGTCTGACGCGGTTGCTGGCAACATTGAGCACATCTACGAGACAATTGATAGAGAATAAATGTTCATTGCATTTGCTAGTGCCGTCGCAGAACCAGAAATAGCCGAACCCATGCAAGGGGAAGCCGTAAAGAAGGACCCCGAAACAGCATATAACGTTGTTCTGCTGGATGACGACGATCATTCCTACGAATACGTCATCGAAATGCTAGTGCACCTGTTCTTCATCACCAAATCCCGTGCTTTCCGCCACGCCGAAGAAGTGGATAAAACAGGCCGTACCATCGTCATTACCTGTGGCAAGCCGCAGGCAATTTTTGCCAAGGATCAGATTCAGGCCTATGGTGCAGATCCCCGCATGGAACGCTCGAAGGGCAGCATGTCTGCAGTTGTTGAACCAGCCTGATTGTCTATTCATGTTTGAGGAGAATCCACGGCCGATGCAGTTGCCGCCATTGCCCGTTCATTTTGGCGTCGAGTTCTTTCTTCTAACAACAATTCCCGCCGCCGTCGTTGCTTAATGCCATCATCTACTTTTCTCCAAAACTTGTGGAAGTACCCTATCGCACTGGCCACTCCGAAGAACACCACCACCCACATGGAAAACATTGCGAAAGTTTTGATTTCCGGCCAATGGATGCTCAACAGAATTAAGCTTATGGCGATCACTTGTGTCACCGTCTTGGTTTTTGCTAAGTCACTAGCCTGAATCGTATATCCTTCCACGGCAGCAATGGAGCGAAGTCCGCTTACTGCAAATTCCCTGCCGATGATCAGGATTGCCATCCACCCGGGAATCAAGCGAACCTGCACCAAGGAAATCAACGCCGCAGAAATCAGCATTTTGTCGGCGATGGGATCAAGCAGCGTGCCCACCGTAGTCACCTGTTTCCAACGCCGTGCCAGATAGCCATCCAGAATGTCGGTAGTTGCTGCAGCAAGAAAAATTGCTAATGCTAAGAACTCCTGGCTAATCGCTACGCCGGCAACAGACAATCGCAGATTCTCCTGCACCAATGCGGCAACCATGATCGGCACAAAGAAAATGCGCAACAGCGTGAGTAGATTCGGAAGATTCATTCCGCTCTATCAATATACTCCTTCAACCGCTTGCGTAGGGATTCCGGTGCTTCGGTTTCCAACTCTACAAATTCATCCGCATATTGCTTTGAAATTACTCTTGCACACGAATGCACCAGTCCCAGTGTCGCCCCATCCGAACTAGGCACGCGGAACCGGCAAAGTTCCAAGGGATCCAGCATCAACGCGCCGTCAATGGCTTTCAACAGTTGATCTATTCCCGTACCCTTGGCTGCTGATATACCAGTCGCACCCGATGGCAAAACAGCCCCCTTGTCCATCAAGTCCACTTTGTTCGCCACCATCAACCGGGGAATGTCACGCGCCCCAATTTCCTCAAGCACCGTTTCCACATGCCGGGCATGTTCTTGCCAATGCGGGCTGGAAAAGTCCACCACGTGCAACAGCAAAGAAGCCTGTGCCACTTCCTCTAGTGTCGCCCGAAATGCCTTAACCAAAGTGGTTGGCAACTGCCGAATGAACCCCACCGTATCACTTAACAAAACCCGTCGTCTTGAAGGCAGCTCCGCCGCTCGGACAGTTGGGTCCAACGTCGCGAACATTCGGGCATCCGCGTCCACTTGCGAGTTCGTAAGCCTGTTGAATAAAGTCGATTTCCCGGCGTTGGTATATCCCACCAGTGCGATCGTCGCCAGTGGAACAGATTGCCGCTGTCGACGTTGAATCGAGCGTGTTCCCTTTACCGCCTCGATTTCCCGGCCGATCTTACTAATCCGAATATGAATCCGGCGCCGGTCAGTTTCCAGCTTGGTTTCCCCGGGACCCTTGGTTCCAATTCCGCCACCCAGCCTTGAAAGCGCAATCCCTTGCCCGGTCAACCGCGGTAGCAGATAGTTAAGCTGCGCCAGTTCCACCTGCAATTGACCTTCTCGGGTACGGGCTCGTTTAGCGAAAATATCCAAGATCAACTGCGTCCGGTCTATCACCCGAGCATCCAACATCTTGTCCAGATTCCGTTGTTGCGAAGGACTCAGTTCCTGATCAAAAATCACAAGATTCGCATCTAACGATTGAACAGCATCCTTCAGTTCCTCCGCTTTGCCAGAGCCCACAAACGTCGCCGCATTCGCCGCATCCACGTTTTGCAACATTTGTTCCAACACAAACGCCCCGGCACTTACCGCCAGGGTGTTTAGTTCATCAAGTGAATCTTGCGCCGTAAATGGAATTTTGTAGTCGTTGGAAGAGGGCCGGGATTTCTTGCCCTTCAATTCCAACCCAACCAGAATTGCCCTTTCTTCCGCCGTAGTTCGCTATCCTTCGTGCTGTGGCTCAGATCCTACTGCTGTTGAAGACACCAACGGAGCTCCAGTTGAAATAGGTTGAGAGGTTGGGTGATGGGGGCCTCCGGTGTGAACCGGTTTAGCAACCACAACGGTGGAAATTGCGTGTTTGAAGATTAACTGTTCTTGATTATTCGATTCCAATATTACGGAGTACTTGTCAAAGCTCTTAATACGGCCAGATAGCTTCACCCCGCTCATCAGGTAAATCGTCAAAAACGTTTTGTCTTTACGTGCGTTATTGAGAAACGCCTCTTGAATATTTTGTGCTAATTTGTCCATGAAGAACACTCCTCTCCATCGGGTCGCAAAATTTGGGGTAACCCGTCGGCAGTTGAATCACGGATGATACTTATCATCAGATTGTAGCACCACTCTTCCACTTTGATTGATTAATCAACCCGCAACGTTAATGTTTTTTTATCCGTAAGCTAGCAAGTTCATACTACGCTAGGGCAAGGCAACCAAGCCCCGCAGCAAAGAGAAGCCCGCCCCCAGCCAGGAGCAATGGTGTCCGCCCAGTTGGTTCTGAGAACTCTTTCCAAATAAGAACCCCGAACACCATAGCCAATAATGGCGCTGCATGAGCAAGGCCAAATGCTTGCGCCGGGTTCGGAAAATTCTGCTTCGGGACGCTGTAGGCGATCAACAGCCCTAGCAAGCCGGCATAACCTATAACCCCTCCCAACAACCCAAGAAAATGCTGCTTCGCTGAACCTCTCGTGTATGCAAGAAAACTGATCGATTCGCCGCTTACGGGCAGGTTCATAAAGTAAAGATTCAGCGGGAAGACCATCAGGAAGGCTCCTACTCCAACAAATACTCCTACCGAATAAGGACCCAGTCCTATTTCTCCAGATTTAGAAAGATCTGCCAATGGGAAGAACATAGACATGAACAATCCGGATATTGCGCTCAACAATATCCCCTTTCCCGCAGTGTCTCGTTTCTTTTTTCCCAATGCAGCCAACCTTTCACGAACAGTCTCGGTGTGTTCGCTGTGCGCAATAGCAATGGAAAGGACAGCAAGGGCTAAAAAGGCTCCCCCAATTCCTCGATAAACTACACTACCGGACACACCAACAAACATGCTGATTGGAATCCCAACAATCATGGTGATCGCGAATGCAATTGGAAATGCCACGGAAATTCCAGCAACCGATACGGCTCCGGCAAGCATCATGTTGGCCAGGCTGAAAACGCCACCAGCTGCAAAAGCATATGCCATATTCCGCTTGCTGGCAATCACAAGATTATCCTCCACCGATAATTCTGAGCCCATGCTCCCAAGCGTAAGTGCCAAAGCAATGGAACAAAGCAACATTCCTAGACCAAAGTCGATATAGTACAGCTCAAATCGCCATTTTTTCGCAGCTTTTTGGGTGTTTGCCCAAGCAGCCAAGCAGAACATCGAAAAGACGAGCAATATCAAAGTAGAAGTACTGTTTGCTGGAAATATCATGAAGTCATGAGCGTACTATGTGATGAAGGTGCTGGTCAAGCGAGATGAACCACTTTCAGAACCGCTTTTTGCGGCATTATATTAGTTAGGAGTTCTTATCATGCATCGAATTTCAGTAATCCTCATTCTGGTTGCCGCTTCGCTCAGTGCTCAAACTCGACCATACGTCAGAGCATCCGGTGACGCCACGGTCTCGGCGCGTCCTGATCAGGCGAAATTATCGGCTAGTGTTGTGACTTCGGGCAACACCGCTCAGGAGGCCGCTGACAAGAATGCCACCATAATGACCAGTGTCATTGCCCAACTTCGTACCGTTGTTGGCAACTCACCCGATGTCATCAAGTCCACAGGATATTCCGTATACCCCGTCACCCGAACCGTAAATGGAAGTACGCTAGTCACTTCTTATACCGCACAGAATACGGTGGAGGTAACTCTCGGAAATATACTTCTCGCAAGTAGAGTCATCGATACAGCGGTTGCGGCAGGAGCTACGAACATCGGGTCCCTTGTATTTGAGCTGGCCGATCCCAACCCATCTCGTGTTGAAGCTCTTAAAAAAGCTGCTCAACTGGCAAAGACAAAAGCTGAAGCAATTGCCTCAGCTTTGGGAATGCGCCTAGGCAACATCACTGTGCTGGAAGAAACCGGAGGCATCGGTATTCGTACTTTCTCCGTCGGCACAGCTTCCCTGGCAGCTACCCCTGTCCAACCCGGCTTAGTCGACGTTTCCGCTACCGTGACTCTCCAAGCAGATATCATTTGAAATGAGATCTGCGGACCTCATCGAGTTGGCTACGGAGCATGGTTTTGAACTAGCCGGGGTGACCACTGCCGGCCAACTTCCTGAATCGGAGTATTACCTGGATTGGGCAACGCGTGGCTTGGCAGGAGAAATGCACTATCTTACCGATCACCGCGCACAGAAGCGCCGCGACGCTAGAAATCTGCTCCCCTCCGCCAAGTCCGTCCTCGTTGTCGGCAAACTCTACAATACACAAGAGCCATATGCTACCGATCAGGAGCTTGACGGTAAAGGTTGGATTTCACGCTACGCCTGGTCCAACGATTATCACGTGTCCATGAAGCATCAGCTAACCTCCGTTGCCCAGAAAGTTTCCGCAGCAACCAATTGCGAATACAAAGTCTGTGTCGATACCGCACCGCTACTGGAACGCGCACTCGCAAAACAAGCTGGCCTTGGTTGGATAGGCAAGAACACCTGCCTCATTAACCAGCAACAGGGTTCCTGGTTTTTTCTGGGTGAAATCCTTTTATCACTGGATCTGCATTTGGATTCAGCACCTCCCCCGCCCGATCGTTGTGGCACTTGCACACGCTGCATCAGTGCCTGCCCCACAGATGCCTTGATTCCCACCCGTTCAGCCACAGGGCCATCCCACGAACTCGACGCTCGCCGTTGCATTTCCTACTTCACCATTGAACTACACGGCACCATTCCCGAAGAGATGCGTCTGGGCATGGGCGCACATATTTTTGGATGCGATATTTGCCAGGACGTTTGCCCTTGGAATCGCAAGGCACCATTCACCAGTGACCCCAACTTTCAGCCTCGCAACATTGCTCCTTCCCTCGAAGAAATGGCCGATTTGTCCCCTCAGCAATTTCACCAGCGCTTTCAAGATACCCCAGTTGAACGCACCCGCCACCGTGGATTCTTAAGAAATGTCGCAGTGGCCATGGGCAATACTCGCAACCGCCAATTTGAATCTGCTTTGCGATCCCTTGCACTACACGAAGATGAAGTTGTCCGCCAGCACGCCACATGGGGCTTAGACCAACTCCTATGAAGTGGATTCTCCCGCTACTTTTCTTGCTCCAATCCAGTTGGGCCGTTGATAGTGCGCTAACCATCAAAGGATTCGACCATTTCTACAACCTGGAATGTGACGAAGCCATCGCCATCTTCCAAAAGGCCGTTGATGCAGCCCCAGAAGATGCCGGCAACTGGAACCACCTCGCCCAGAGCATTTTGTACCGCGCCATGTTCCGCGGCGGAGCTCTTGAAAGCGAACTTGTCAGCGGCAATAACCCCTTCTACTCACGCAGCAAACTTACAACCAGTGAAGAGGATCATAAGGTGTTCGACGAAGCAGTGCGCCGCGCCCTCGCCATTAGCTCCGCCGCTGTAGCTCGTGATCCCAAGAATTCCAAAGCCCTCTATGCCCAAGGCATCACTTACGCAATTCGGTCCAATTACAATTTTCTGGTACGCAAAGCATGGCGTGATTCATTGCGCGACGCCACTACTGCCCGCATCACCCACAACAAGGTTTCCGAAATAGAACCCAACTTAGTGGATGCCCGCCTGCTTCAAGGCCTCCACGATTACATCGTCGGCAGCCTGCCTTTCGGCTATCGCGTGCTGGGTTTCCTGGCTGGCATTCGTGGCGATAAAGAGCAGGGAATCAAGACTATTGAAATGGTAGCTCAAAAAGGTGAAACCACCCGTTGGGATGCGCAAATTGTTTTGGGGGTCACTTATCGCCGCGAACGGCAGCCCCAAAAAGCCATTGCACTCCTGGAACCTTTAATTCAGCGGTTCCCTCGAAACTATTTATTCCGTTTTGAAATGGTCCAAATGCTAGCCGATTCCGGCCGCAAAGAGGATGCCCTCCGTGTTCTCGATGATCTGGAAAAGATGAAGCAAAACTTCGACGTATCCAAGATCCACTACTCACGCGGAAATTTGCTGTTCTGGTATCGAGAGTACGATGCAGCGCTGGCGAGTCTGGCCAAAATCACAGGACGAGCGAACCAACTGGAAGGAAACACCGGCCTAAACGCATGGCTCAGAACGGGTCAATGTTGGGACATGAAGGGTGAACGTTCCAAGGCCCTCGAGGCCTATCGTCAAGCAGTAAATGCGGCCCCTGATTCCGATGCCGGGAAAGAAGCCAAGCGATACCTCTCCTCTCCTTTTAAGCGTTCGAACCAGTAACGTTCTTAGCCATTATTTGCTTTGGCACAAACTCCCGGTATAAGGCTGCCATCGCTCCAAGCACACAGATAACCGCGCCCCTACTACTGGGTACCTCGGTGAATAATACTGAGCTGCTGATCAGCACAGTTGCACACAATATGGACATGATCAAACGACGATGCCTAAAAACAAAAGACGACCTCCGCATATCTGGCCAATCGGCTAAGGCGAACCTGTACTTTAGACCAGCCTGGCAATGTGCGGTAACGTGAGTGTAATGTGGGTAATGTGGTGACAGCCCGCGTGTTTCCCTCTTTCCCACGTAGCGCGACCTCTATCTAAATACGCATCGTGTCGCGGTACGATCAAAGTTCAAATGGCATTTCGATGAAACTGCTCTTACTTGTACCTCTCGCGGCTGTACTTCCTTGCCTTCCAATCGCAGGGCAGGATCCCTCTTGGAGCGCCTTGACTCCCAACTTCTGGTCGCTTGAACAGCGCGATGCTGGTTTCCGGCGAATGGATGTCGTCTACAGGACTCGCAGCGTTTCCACTGGCAATCGTGTCCATCGCTTTGGCAGCGGCACCCCCCTCAAGGCCGGTGTTGATGTCGCTAGCTACATGAACGTGCAAAGAATCTCAGGTCTGATCGTCGTCCATAAGGACAAAATTCGGCTTGAAAAATATGGCATTGGCAATAGCCGATCTGGCCAATGGGCGAGTTTTTCAGTTGCCAAATCCATCACCTCCACACTGCTTGGCGCCGCGGTTCAGGATGGCTTGATCGGCAGCCTGGCAGATCCAGTCACCCAGTACATCCACGGTCTAAGGGGTTCCCCATATGACGAGGTTTCCATCCGACAGCTCCTTACCATGACGTCTGGCATGATGTGGAATGAGGACTACCTAAATCCCCAGTCTGACGCTGTGAGGCTCCGTCTTTTTCGGCCGCCCTCTGGTGTTGACGCCACTGTATCCTACTTGGGTAAATTACACCGCGAATCCATGCCTGGCGCCAAGTGGGTTTACAAAACCGGTGAAACAAATCTGGTGGGGGTTCTTGTGCGTCAAGTTACCGGAATGTCTTTGAGTGACTATCTTGCCGAAAAAATTTGGAAGCCATATGGAATGGAGCAAGCCGCTAAATGGGAACTGGACGATTCTGGTTCGGAGATGGGCGGCTGTTGCCTTTCCGCCCGCCTCCGCGACTATGCTCGTTTCGGTCAATTTATTCTGGACGGTGCCAAGATCGGCGGAAAGTCCGTTCTTCCGGCTGACTGGCTCCCTCAGGCTACTTCGAAGCAAACTGATATCGGTCGTCCTGGCCGCGGCTATGGTTATCAATGGTGGACGAACGACGATGGCAGCTTTCAGGCAAATGGCATTTTCGGCCAAAGCATCTTCATAGATCCACATCGCAACCTGGTCATCGCTACAAATGCCAATTGGCCAAATGCTACTGACGACGAATTGGCACGCGGACGTTCCAAGTTCTTCAAGTCTGTTCAGGATGCAATCGACGCCGGTAGCAGTGAAAGCAATGGAATGGCTCGCGGCCATTCTATCTACCGGTAGACACACTACTATTAATGAATTACCATATCCAAATGAGATACTTCCCGGTTCTTCTAGCTCTTGTGACACTCTCGTTCGGTGCAGATCGGAAGCTGGCAATCACATTTGACGACCTTCCGCGAGGCGGGGATGGCGGCAGCATAACCCAGGATGGGCTACACCAAATGACGCAGAAGTTACTGCAGCCCTTTGCCCAACAAAAGGTGCCCGTAATTGGGTTTGTAAATGAGGGCCGTGCGCCGGCGATCAGCCGTGATGGACTTCGCAAGATTCTCGATCAATGGTTGGTTGCTGGTGCCACTCTAGGCAACCACAGCTACTCTCACCCCGATATTAATAGAGTGCCCCTTCTGGAATACCAAGAGGACATACTCAAAGGTGAAAGCATCTTACGGGAGGCTCTCGGCGCCCGTGGCATGAAACTGCAATACTTTCGGCACCCGTTTCTTCATACCGGTGCAACACCCGAAAACAAACGTGGTCTAGCGGCCTTCCTTCGTCAGCACAATTACATCGAAGCCCCAGTGACCTTTGATAATGCCGACTACCTATTTGCGGCAGCCTACACCAAGACCAAGTTCCGTGACCGAGTGCGGCAGCAGTACGTTCCCTATATGAAATCCATCGCGGCTTTTTTCGAACAACGATCTATCGAAGTGTTTGGCCGTGAGATTCCCCAAATCCTAATGCTTCATGCCAATCAAATGAACGCTGATCTGATGCCTGATTTGCTCGCCATGTACCGTGCCCGCGGTTACTCATTTGTCTCATTGCAGGAAGCGCTGAAAGATGATGCGTATCGCAGCCCCGAAAACTACATTGGGACGAAGGGGTTGTCCTGGATTCATCGATGGTCCTCAGCCAAGGGAATGCCAGAAAAACTAGAGCCAGATCAACCTGCTTGGGTGCCCAATCCGTATAGATAGAAATGCATAAGACTTGATTCTATCCACTTTCGGCATAGCTCCGAATTTCGAGTCCCAATCAATTCAAAATTATTTTTCGTCGCTAACCTCAATCCTTTCAATTCAACCGGAGTTGTAGTTCACTTCCATCTTATTTGCAGTGCTTGCCGCCGGGGTACATTCATTTCAGAAGAACCTCAATGAAGAAAGTACGCCAACAAACGACAGAACCCACAGCATTCGATCAACTCTTAGCCGCCTGCACCAGCGCCATGTTCTTCCTAACGCCGAGTCACCAATCCTACGCCAGCCTACCCGGCGGATCAGCCACTCCCGTCTACTCTGAACAATTCCGCGGATGGGTACTCAAGCAGGCCGCCGACCATGCCCTTCCAGTTCCGTCGCCATTCAGAATCGCTCAAGTCTTAAGACATCACGACAATATCCTCCAGACCTCAGGCGTGCCAAGAACCGCAGTCTACAACCGCATCGCCGTTCAGCCCGAAGGCACAATCTACCTTGATCTCCAAACTGAAAACGAAGCCATCGAAGTCACTCGTCATAGTTGGACCCGCACCCATCAACACTCCGCCACCTTCCGCCGCCATGAATTAAACTTGCCTCTTCCCGTCCCAACTTCTTCCAAAGCCACCACCACACAACTATTAGCCAATTCTATGGGGCTCACCGAAATTGATGCCAACCCATTGGCCAACTGGTTGACCATGGCTCTGCTGCCAAATGTCTCGGCCCCCATCCTGGTAATCACTGGCGAAGCTCGCATCGAAGCAGCACGCCTTCTGCGAAATATCATCGACCCCGTCGTCCATCCGCTCTTCCCACTTCCCGTCACCGCAGGTCAACTCGGTCAACTTGCCCAGTGGAATAGCGTGCTGGCCTTCGACGTCGGCCCGTTCCTCACCGACGGCCGCAAATCCGCTCTCCGCCGCCTACGCCGAGGAGTCCCAGTTCGCATCCGCGAAGTCAGCCGACGGCAGTCTCCTATCTATGAAACCTCGCAGCGGCCAATCCTGATCGCCGCCGACGCCGCCGTTGAGATCGAAAAAAATCAAATCAATATTGAAATCAATCAGTGTCAAGACGTACCGCTAGACCAGTTGTTGGGGGCGTTGTTGAATCAGTTGGTAATAGCTTTAAGACAAATCGAAGCACCAAGTGAGTCGTGGCAAATCGAAGATGTGCAGTTGCGCACATTTCCATTATCTATTCAATACTCGACAGCTAGCAAACCTTTCACGTAATGCAAACACCGGCGGGAAAATCAGGAGCGCACGCCGGGCGCGATAAGAAGCAGTCCAATCCTACTCGTAAGCTCTTTGACAATTTAATGATGATCTTCGCAGAATCATGGCACCGCGAAAAAGTGGGGACTGGCTTGTCTGGCCCAAGCAACAGAACTTCGCTGTTGGTTTGAATACCCTAAGTGAGCGGCCAGACCGGCTCCCTATTTTTTCCTATTTTCAAATCTTAAGTCTTCGCCCCCCGGCGCAACCGCCACATCACTTTCCAACTCATCCAATTGCGAAAGCAACTCCAAACCCGCCCCAGTATCCTGTCCGAATCGAAGCCTGTTGTAATTCTCCGTTGCTCGCCTCACGCGATTGCAAATAGGTGGCGGCAGCACTTCGCTGAACTCAATCGGAGTCATATACCCACTTCGCTGAAAACCCTGTTTCGCCAGAATAGTCTCCAACCTCAAATACAACTTGGTGGCATCCCCTTGGCCAACTGCACCCTTTCGGAATCTCCTCGTCTGTGACCATTGACGAAAAACTCGCAGTAACTTAGGAAACAATACAAGCACGCTTCCCAATCCAAGGAGCCCCGCCACGCCAGGCCACGCATCTGAAATTGTGTTCCTGTCTAATCGCGGGAAACTCCACTTTGGAAGCGTTAATGCACGGCTTGCCGTTTCCAACCGCAAGGAAAGATTTCCCTGCCGGTCGCTATCGAAGTTCATCACCCAATCCTGCCAAAAGAGTTCCGCTGCATCTAAATATTGGGTGGCGCGTAACCAAAGTGCGTTCTTTGGCAGCGCCGGGGAACTAGGAGTTGGATCAAATGCAACCCACCCCTTCAGTGGGAACCATGCTTCCACCCAACTATGAGCGTCAGAAGATCGAATCTGATACCAGCCACTAACCGGGTTCAATTCGCCGCCCTGAAATCCAGTAACAATGCGCGATGGAATCCCATTCAATCGCAACATCACTGCCATCGAGGATGCGAAATATTCGCAGTGGCCCTTCTTTCGCTCAAATAGGAAATTTGCGATCGGGTCAGCCGGTTCCACTTTTGGTAGTTCCAGCGAATAGGGGTAAGTTTTCCGCAACCATTGTTCGATCAGCATGGCTTGCTCAAGCTGCGTTCTACCCATGCTTGCGATCTCCTGCGCAAGTTGCATCACCCGCCGATCAGCGCCCGGCACCTCCAAATGCTCCATCCTCTCTTCCTCATCCAACCGGGATCCGTCTCCGCTCTCCGCACTTAAGAAAGTATCGGCTTCGTACCGAAGATGCTCCCAAGTTGGACTAGGCAACCGGAAATTGTTTCCGTTCACCCGGTAGACAAAGCTTACCGGCACTCGAAGAAATTCCGGCTGGCCCGCCAGGAAAATTGCGTCGGAAGAAATTCCCGCCAGCTGCACTTCATAGTGGAATCGCTGTCCAGCACTATTGGCCCGTCCTTGCATCCCAAGACGCAGCAAACCATGTTCCAGCATTAAAACATCAGCTTTGCGATTTCTATTAAACCAGCGCTTGCCGTCGAAATGGGCCAGTGCCGCCCCTCTCCACTTTAGGCGCGCACCGTCGATAGAAAGCCCATCTGCGCTTTCATCCAGCTTGGCGTGGAAAACCAAATTGCGCCTTTGCTGCAACTCGCCGATAGCCCCCAGCCGAACTTCGTTTGAAAAACCAGTAATGCGCATGCCATTTGGGATGAATCGCGAAATCGCTGCCCGAGCCGTGCGGGGAAGAATGAAGAAAATCAGCAGGGCGCAAAGCAAGATTGTAAAAGTCGCACCCAGCGTGTGATTGCGCAGGGTTCCTGAAAACCGCGGATCCAGTTCAGCGTTCTGTACATTCGGCCTCAACGACGCGCGCCGGATTTCAGAACTCGCGAAAGTGGCTACTGCAAAAATAACCGACATCCCAAGGAAAATCAGGAAACTAAGATTTGCAGACACTAAGGCCGCCGCAAGAATCGCCATAAAACTCAGAATCTTCACGAAGAAAAGATCGCGGTCGGATTTCGCCGAGATGAATCGAAGAGTGCCTAACGAAAGCACTAAATGAATGGTGGAAAGTACAAAGTCCTTGCTTCCGTAAGCCAAATCGTATGGATACAAAGCCGCATAAAGAATGGTAAGTACATCAACCAACGCAGGTGTCAAATTCAAAGTAGTTCCGCGGATCGTAAGTACAAAACGCAGGACTATTCCAAGAATCGCCACCAGCAGAAAAATGTCGGGCGTAAGCGTGGAAAAACCAAGCGCCGCAACTCCGCTAGACCACATTCCAAGAAGCGCAAGCTCATGGAATCTGTCAAGCTGCCGGCTCTTCGATACAACATTCGCCAAACCTATCTCCTTGAATTGAAGGTAGCTTCTACTGCTGTCACAATGCCATTCATCTCAACCGTATCTGAGCCCATCGATTCCACCACCACAAAGTAGGAGCCCTTATGAAATACCATTTGACCATCTTGACGTCGCCACTTTTGGGCAGCCTCAAAAGCAACGGCATCAGCCTTGGCTTCGTAAACCGTTACGGTTATTTGGCGCGTTCCAATACTGTATTTTGCGATCCAGGCCTTCGGCATAGCCAAAGAACGAATTGCTTCTGGAGTGTCAGAGGTGGGAAAAGGCTGTTGGCTTTCTAACTTCCATCGTGAAGCTAAAGTAGTCGGGAACACGTAAGGTTCTTTTTCGTGGGCGCAAGAAGCAAACATCAAAAAGGTTACCAGCAGCGAAGAGCTAAAAAGTTTTTTCATCAATCCCTTTCTCCCTATGTTAAAACGGTTTGAGTGCAACTTAAGATCTATCACGACCATTCCGATTCTGAAATAGCCTTCAGCTCCTTTGAAAAAGAAAATGTATTAGCCAGATTACATGCCATTGATAATCAGGCTCGCACAAAAGGCCTTGCTTCTTTGGACGCCGTGGCTGAGCCTCTAGTTGCCCTTGGCATGGAGCAGTCCCCCAGTGGATCGGTAATCAAGAACAGCCTCGGCGTGTTTCATCTCAGTTGGCTCGCCGAAGCAAATCCGGACTGGCCCGCGAAGATTGACGCTGAAGTTTCTGCTGTACGCGAGAGAATTCTGAAAACCCACGGTGTTCCGCTTAAGTTTCTGATTTGGGCTGGCATGGGTGGTTCCGCTGAAGATAAAGCCTTGTACGAAAAAGCCGGCCTCTTGCGGAAAGGCCCCAAGCTCTATGTTTTAGACTCAACCGACCCGGCAAAGTTGAAAAATATCCTGGCCGAAATCTCCGAAAAGAGTGGGCTTGGCATCAAAGACATTTTGAAGAGCACGCTAGTTGTTGCCATGGCACTTGGAATGACTTCTTACGAGCCGGTCGTCAACCTTCAAATTTTGGCCGCGCTATACGACAAGCATAAAATTGATGCTAAACCGAATTTCCTTTACATGACGCTCCCCGGTTCGATTCTGGATCAGTTCGCCGGCCCCCGCGGGTTTACCCGCGTTCCTCTTCAACTGGACGATGGCAACTCCACTTCTGGAAGACATTCCAGTCCTCTTACTCGCGGCAGTTTATATCCCTTGGCACTGGCGAAAGTTGATATCAAAGCTTGGATGGCTGGGACCTTTTTATCCGAAGAAGAAATCCAAACTGCATGGCGTTTATCCTCCTTCCTGGACGCGCAGGGCAAATCAGGCCGGGACAAAGTGACTCTGCTTCTCGCCAAACCATTTTCAGCCGCTGGAATTTGGACGAAACAAAATTTTGAAGAAAGTTTGGGGAAAAGTGAACAGTTGGGTTTGAAAATGGTGGTGGATGAAAAGCCCAAGCTTTCCAACTTCCGGTCTCCAAAAGATTCCATGCAGGACCGGGTTTTCCTCGCCGTGATTGTTAAGGGTGCCGACGACGGCATCAGCGAAAAGGCCGCTTTGCTTCGCCGGGCAGGATATCCAGTTGCGACCCTCACCTTTGATAAAACCGCAATTCTTTCGTCCTACATGCAGATGATGCACTACGTTGTGTTTGGCCTGGGTTATCTGCGCAAGATGAACTTTGTAACCCAGCCAAGTGTGGAATTGTACAAGGCAATTACCAGCCGTGTTCACGCTGACACTACCCATTCTGATTGGAATGGCATGATGGCCAGCCTTAAACAAATGAAGTGGCGCGGCGGGGTTACCCTGTACTTTGACAAACTGACCTCCGTTGACGTTTCCGGTAAAACCGCCCCGGCAATTTACGCTTCTATTTTGAAAGGCCTATTCCTGAATGGCCGTATGCAATATGGAGAACTTTCCTTCTTCGGTGATTCCCGCTATTCAACCCAGGGCCGCAGCCTGCGTAAAGCGATGGACAAAGCGGGCGAGTCCGTTTTTCGGGCCAAGCTGAAATTGCCGGTTGATGTTTACGAAGGACCAGCCATGAATCATTCGTTTCATGAAATGATCATTGGCCATGGCAAATGTTTTTCCACAGTCATCCTAAGCGAAAAAGCGGAAAAACTTGTAGGAGTTGAGTATTCTCCCGAATATCACCGAGCACAATTTCTGGCCACACAAATGGCTCTGGCTGAGCGCGGACGAGATGTTGCCGCAATCATCTTGAAAGATCTAGAACCCCAAACGATTCAATCTCTTGCCGATTTATTCAATCAAGTCATGGTGGAACTGAAAGGCTTTGATCCGCTGAAGTGTTACCATCGGTAATTCCAGATTATGGCCAAACTAAAAACCGTTCGCAGCAAGCGGACAACGGACGGTAAATCGACCGCACGCGCATCCGCCAGGGCGGCTATTCCTTGTGCATTTCTGATCCTGATGGGCATCGGATTAATGGGCTTACTCTTCTATGCAATGTTGACGGCAAAAAAATGAACCCTAGAATTGACAAACGGCGCAACGATGAAATGCGCTCTGTACTGATTACCAAAGACTATATTGTGACAGCCGAAGGCTGTGTGTTGATTGAAGTCGGAAACACTCGAGTATTGTGTGCTGCAACACTGGAATCTACGGTCCCTTCTTTTCTAAAAGGCAGCGGAAAAGGTTGGGTAACAGCAGAATATTCCATGCTCCCAAGAGCCACGGCAACTCGAACTCCAAGGGAAGCGGTGAAAGGAAAGCAGTCTGGCCGGACTATGGAAATTCAAAGACTGATTGGCCGTTCCTTGCGAGCGGTTGTTGATTTAGCAGCATTGGGGGAACGCAGCATTATCATCGATTGCGATGTTTTGCAGGCCGATGGTGGTACTCGAACTGCCTCAATCACTGGAGCATTTCTTGCTCTGGCTTTGACACTGGACCGGATGATCAGTTTTGGAACTTTGCAGAAGTCTCCACTGCGAGATTATGTCGCCGCGACCAGTGTTGGGATCGTAAATGGCCAACCAATGTTGGACCTCTGTTACACCGAAGATTCCCAGGCTGAAGTGGATATGAATGTGGTGCTGACCGGGGCAGGGAAGTTTGTTGAAATCCAAGCTTCGGCAGAACAGAAAGCTTTTGATGATGAGCAGATGGAAAGTCTGCTTTCCATTGCCAGAAAGGGAATTGCTGAGTTGGTGGAAAAACAGAAGAGCTTTGTTAAACTGCCGTGAAACTCTATTGCGCTACAACCAACCCAGGTAAGTTGCGGGAATTCCGGTTGATCGTGCAGCATTTCGGTGCCGAACGGGTTACTGTCGATACGCTGGAAAACATTCGAGACATTGAACCTCCTGAGGAAACCGGCGCAACTTTTGAAGACAACGCCGCAATCAAAGCTGTCTACTATTCGAGGTTTGCACCGGGTCTATTGTTTGCCGATGATTCTGGTTTAGCAGTAGATGCTTTGGGTGGCGCGCCGGGCGTTTACTCGGCCAGATACGCGGGGGAGCATGCCGGCGATGCTGCTAATAATCAATTGCTTTTCGACAATCTTCGGGGCATTGAAAACCGAACTGCGCGCTTCGTCTGTGTCATCGCACTAGCTGAAGCTGGGGAACTGAAAGGTCATTGGCGTGGCGAAGTTGAAGGCCGTATCATTGACGATTTACGAGGCAGCGAAGGGTTTGGGTACGATCCTCTTTTCTACTTTGAGCCGTTCGGAAAAACGTTTGGACAAGTTCCGGCTGAGAAAAAACTTTTGGTAAGCCATCGAAGCAAAGCCATTGAGGCAATGCTCAAATCTTTTTAGAACAGCCCCATTTCCTTTGCTGCTTCAGCGAACCTAGTTGCGGCAAATTCCAGATCTTCGATGCTGTGGGCGGCCGATACTTGGGTTCTTATGCGGGCCTTTCCTTGGGGCACAACCGGGTAGGAAAACCCGATTACATAGACGCCTTTCTCTAGCATTCGATTCGCCAATTCGGATGCCAATTTGGCATCGCCAAGCATGATGGGAACAATGGGATGCTCGCCGGGCAGGATGTTGAAACCAAGCTCCGTAATTCTTCGGCGGAAGTACCGCGTGTTCACGCGGAGTTTTTCAGGAAGTTCATTGGAGTTGGTCAGCAGGTCAATAGCAACCATCGAGGCGGCTGTAATTGGTGGTGCAAGGGAATTAGAAAAAAGATATGGTCTGGAGCGTTGGCGAAGCAATTCGATGATTTCGTGACGTCCGCTGGTGTAGCCTCCGCTGGCTCCGCCGAGGGCTTTGCCCAAAGTCCCTGTGATGATGTCGACTCGACCGGTGACTCCGCAATGTTCTGGTGTTCCGCGTCCGGTTGGGCCCATGAAGCCGACAGCGTGGGAATCGTCGACCATTACGAGGGCATTGTGTTTTTCGGCCAAATGGCAAATAGTGGCCAGATCGGCGATGTAACCATCCATGGAGAAAACGCCATCGGTAGCGATCATTCGATAGCGGGCACCAGCGGCTTCAATCAACTTTGCTTCAAGATCCACCATGTCGTTATTGGTGTAGCGCAGGCGCTGGCACTTCGAAAGACGAACTCCGTCGATGATGCTGGCGTGGTTCAATTCGTCGGAGATGATGGCATCTTCAGAGCCGAGCAACGTTTCAAAAAGGCCGCCATTGGCATCGAAGCATGAACCATAAAGAATGGTGTCTTCAGTTCCAAGGAATGTGCTGATGGCTTGTTCCAATTGCTTATGGATGGCCTGCGTCCCGCAGATGAAGCGCACCGAAGCCATGCCGTATCCCCAGCGCTCGACTGCTTCGCGGGCTGCGGCAACAACTGTTGGGTGATCGGCCAGCCCCAGATAATTGTTGGCGCAAAGGTTCAGCACCTTCAGGCCGGAGGCGGTTTCAATATGCGCGCCTTGCGGAGTGCCGATGATTCGTTCCGGTTTTGTAAGGCCGGCTTCGGAAATCTCAGCCAGCGTTTTGCGGACCTGCTCCTGAAAGGTTCCGTACATTAGACCTTGCCCCATTCCAGAATTACTTTTCCGGAATTGCCGGACCGCATGGCCTCGAAACCTTTTTCAAATTCTGTCCAATGGTAACGGTGCGTGATCACTGGTTCCAGATTCAAGCCGCATTCCAGCAGCACGCTCATCTTGTACCAGGTCTCGTACATTTCGCGGCCATACACTCCGCGAATGGTGAGCATGTTGAAAACTACGGTATGCCAATTGATGGCCATCTCACCGGGAGGAATTCCGAGCATTGCGATGCGACCGCCATGGGCCATGTTGGCGAGCATGTCGCGAAAGGCGGCGGAGTTGCCGGACATTTCAAGGCCAACGTCGAACCCTTCGTGCATATCGAGCTGCTTCTGCGCTTCGGCCAGAGTGCCGGTGGTGACGTTCAGCGCAAGATTGACGCCCATTTTACGGGCCAGTTCCAGGCGATTTTCGTTGACGTCAGTAATGACAACGTGGCGCGCTCCCGCTTGGCGAACAACGGCGGCGGCCATAATTCCGATGGGTCCCGCGCCGGTGATTAAAACATCTTCGCCTAAAACGGGGAACATCAAAGCTGTATGAACGGCGTTGCCGAATGGATCGAAGATGGCGGCGATATCGAGGTCAATGCCTTTGTGATGCTTCCATACATTGGTCATGGGAAGGGCGATGAATTCGGCAAATGCTCCGGCGCGATTTACTCCAACACCTTGCGTGTGAGCGCATTGATGACGGCGGCCCGCCATACAATTGCGGCAACGGCCACAGACCACGTGACCTTCGCCACTGACGATTTCACCGGGGTGGAAATCGATCACGTTTGAACCGGTCTTAACGATTTGGCCGACGAACTCATGACCGATGACCAGGGGAACGGGAATGGTGCGCTTCGACCAATCGTCCCAGTTGTAGATATGCAGATCCGTTCCGCAAATGCCGGTGCGCAATACCCGGATGAGAACATCGTTTATACCAATGGTTGGTTCCGGGACATCTTCCACCCAGAGGCCGACTTCTGCTTTACTTTTTACCAGTGCTTTCATTTTTATTTATAGCCCGGAGGTTGCCTTGAGGACAACTTGCTTCCCAGCTTTCCTATCCACTATGGTAAGCTGTCCACCGGTCCAAGTGACATCGTCCACTTTGGTGAAACCCTTGGGAACATTGGTGAAAAAAATCAAGAAACGTGTGTGAATGGAAGAACGGGCGGGCAGCCAGCGGTAGGTTGGGACGTCGAACAGCTTCGCCATTTCTACTGTTTGCTTCCGGGGGACATCGAACGGTTGGGTGCCAAATTCGATGCCGCGTGACAGCGCGCCGGATGCTGGATAGTTCATCCATTCCTGCAACCATGGATAATCTTCTCGTTTGAACATGTAGCCGATCAGCATTTCCTTTTCAAGATTGATGGCGGTGACAAAGCCAAAGGTGCGAGAGGGGTCGATGGTGCAGCCGGTGTGATCGAGCGAGTTGGGTGGATCGGGTACGCCGCGCAGATCGATGGTTCCGCCGTTGCGCGACTCGCCCATTGGATATGTAAATTCTTTGCCTGAAGCCAAGCGGCGGATGGGCTGGTTTTCATAGGGTCGCGATTGGCAGCGGCCTACGGGGGCATCGACAACGGTTTTCCCGGGAGCTAAAAATGGTGCGCCGATGGTGGCGTGTTCTGCCCAGTTGATGGGTCGATCGAAGGCCAGCAAATTTTCGAGAGTGCTTTCGACGGCTATCACTTGTTCGCCGTCGGTGACTTCAACTTTGCGCGTGAAGAGTTCCTGGACAAGGGGGAGGCGCGTTTGAAAGATGAAGCGGCTTAGGGGTCCGTGCTTTTCTGATGCGGTTAGAAGCCAGGGTTGAATGTGGGCTTCGCCGTGGCCGGATAAACCGGCGGCTCGTTCCTCAGCGGATGTGGGGCCGAAGCCATCGACGCAGACGAAATGGCCGACGCTATCACCGCCTCCGCGATTTGGATTGCCGCGTTCGCGCGACATGCGGGCGGGGTTCCACATGGGATCTGTTTTGGCGGGATCATTTTTGAGCGTGAGGCTGGCGAATGCGCCGCCGGTGGAAAGGATGACCAGTTCCAGTTTGTCGTTTTCAAGGATGTGGGCGGGGCGGCCTTCGAAGGTTGTTGGCCGTTGAGCGTGTAAGGGGAGCAGGCAGGTGGAGAGGAGGAGGAAGCGTTTCAGCATGGAAATTACATGATACGCCGTTTGGTGATTGGGGGGCTGAGGTAGAAGCTATGCTGGAGGATTTGGAATTGAAAGTCTGCGGAAGGTCTCCGGGTTTTCACGAAGGGAGTGGTGCTTACCCTCTCTTCGAAACAATGCAACCATTGCGCGGGACGTTCCGGAGAAGCCCGTCGCGTTTCATCCGACGACAACGAGCTCTTGTTTGGCTTCGGGAGGAAAGAATCGCAACGATTCTTCGCGACGATGTTCGAGAATCAAGGCGATTGCTTGCTTAAGACTTGCCAGACACTCTTCGCGTGTTGAGCCTTGACCATTGGCACCAGGAACTTCGGCACAATATGCAATGTGCCATGGACCGTCAATTTCAACTATTGCTGTAAATTCGTTGCGCATGGTTGTATGTTAACGCTCCAGGCGGGGCTGTAGCCTAGAGGAGGTTGTGAGACTTGTTCGTTTTGTCAGATCCAAATAGGGAAGTGTACCAGCCCTATCTGAAGCGAACATGATGCTTCATTTTATCGTGCTTTAGGCAAACCAAGACTTTGCCCAGAATGGTTGCGGCCGAAAAGGGACTATTTGGCGATATAGATACCAGAATGACAAAGCCCTCGCGCCGTCGCTTCGCCATCTGGAGTAAAAGGTCGGTACCACGCGAATAGATCGCCAAACCCGAGATGGTCAGAGGCAGCCCGCACCGTTCGACGGACCCAGCCTTTGCGGCGATGTGCACGGCCTACCCACGCGAATCCGATGGTCCATATAGGCTCGTCGATCTTATGGTAAATATGTGAGTTGTATTCGTCCCAAGTGCATTGGACCACACAGGTCCGCCGTTCGAAGGATAGGAAAGATCGAGCTCTTTCCCCTTCTATCCCTATGAACAAATGGATATTCCGTTCATCAGGAGGCTCTGTTGCCGCATAGGCAACATTGAAGAAACCAATACCAGCGAGCAGACTAACGCTTTGCGCCAATTCTCGACAGATTAGAGGGGATTTCTGGTTGACTATGAGCACCGATCCTTTGTTGAAGGAGCCGGTCTGTTGACAGCTTCTGAACTGTGAAATTGGCAAGCCATTCATCGTTTCATCGTGGATGCGCAGGTGATTGCGCTGGTCGCCTGCATCTGACTCTGCATAGGTATATTTACACTCTGGACAAGTCACTGCGTTAGTCCTTTCAGAACAATTATACTGGAGCCGCTAGTGCTCACTGGCGTCAGTTTCTAGGACCGTGCTGAAAGCGTGTTTGTAGACAGCGGAGGTTGCCGCGCTTCCAATAATCTAGGTGGTTTCATCAACCCTTGTGGCAGAATCGGATTGACGCGTGAGGCGACACACGCTACAGTTGAATATGATCGTTGGGTTTCGACACAAGGGCCTAAAGCGGCTCTTTGAGAAGGATGATGCCAGCGGGATTCGTCCCGACATGGTCGACAAATTGCGCACCATTCTGACCCAGCTTAACGAAGCGGAAACGATTGAGGACATGCGCATGACCAGTTTTAACCTTCACCCGCTTAAGGGAGACATGAAAGGACTATGGTCGGTGACGGTTCGCGCCAATTGGCGAATTGTTTTCAGTCTTGCCGATGGCGACGCAGACGATGTTGAACTTGTGGATTATCACTAAAGCGAAGGAGAGCATGCAATGCCTATGAAGAACCCGCCGCATCCCGGTCTTTCTGTCCGGTTAAATTGCCTTGAGCCGTTCGGACTGTCGGTGACGGATGGCGCAAAAGCGTTGGGGGTTAGCCGAACCACTCTTTCACGTCTCATCAATGGACAGGCGGGCGTTTCGCCTGAAATGGCTATTCGCCTTGCGAAAGCATTTGGGGCAACGCCTGACATCTGGATACGAATGCAAGCGGCCTACGATCTGGCTCAAGCACGTTTGCATGAGCATGAAATTAAAGTGAAGCTCTATAAGCGGCAACCTGGGGCTTGAAAGCAGGGCTAGCAGTCCGTAGTTTTATCCAGAAAAGGTCCGCTTCCTCGCGGGCGAGGCTCGGTAACAGCATGATTGTGCATAGCCGCGCGCAGGCAAGTGGACCTTTTCTGGTGGTGAATCTTTGACTCTTACGGCATAATGCCGTATGGTTGGAGTATGGAAAAAGCAACCACTACGGCGAGGTTGGAAGCGCGTTTACCCGAAGATATTCATGCACTGCTGAAGCGAGCTGCGGAAGTTCAGGGGCGAACGCTTACGGACTTTGTGGTGACCGCAGCGCGAGAGGCTGCTATCCGTGCCATTGAGGAAGTTGAAATCATCAAGCTCTCTGCGCAAGATCAACGCATCATTACCGAAGCAATTCTCAATCCACCAAAGCCTTCTGCGGCGCTGCGGCGTGCGTTTCAAAATCGCAAGAAACTCTTTGGTAAGTAATGAAGGTTCCCTTCCGGCTTGAAGCGCTTTGTGATAAGCATGACAGGCAAGCTTTTGCCTGTGGACAGGAGCCTTTAGATAGGTACATTCGAACGCAGGCAACGCAAGATATCCGCCGTCGGATTTCAGCCTGTTTTGTGGCTGTAGAGACGGGGACCAGCCAATTGGCAGCCTATTACACGCTGGCAGCAGCAAGCATTCCTACTCCAGATCTTCCAACGGAGATTACCAAGAAGCTACCGCGGTATTCGACTTTGCCTGCGGTTCGAATTGGCCGGTTGGCGGTGGATTTGAAATTTCAGAGGCTTGGGCTGGGCGGCGCAATGCTTGCAGATGCACTGAGTCGAGTTCTTGTTTCGCCTCCTGCGGTCTTTGCACTACTGGTTGATGCGAAGGATGACAATGCTGTTGCCTTTTACCGGCATTACGGGTTCTTGCCGCTTTCTTCTTACCCGCGTACCTTGTTCTTGCCGGTGGGTACGGCTGAAAGGATTTTCAGCGGAAAGTAGGCAGGTTTTGAAGTGACGTTTGTGAAACTCATTAGTGCTCTTGCGATAGTCTAATGAGCATTCTCTTAAAACGGCATTAGTGGATCATCGATCAATGTAGAAGGGCTCATAAAGCTGGAGAACGAATTCAGGGCTGCTGATGAGCGCCGATTCACGCGGATAAGACCAACTCCCAATCCCCATGAAGCGTTTATGAATTGGCTAAACATTTATTGTGTAGCTTTCAATAGAACGGTAATCTAGTCTGGCTAAACAAGCTCCAGCACGACTGCGCACGGAATTGTTACCACCGTCCCGGATCTTTCCCCACCACCGTCCCGGATCTTTCCCGGATCTTTCCCGATTCAAACAAAGTTGTTTCTTCATCGCCGTTCACTTACCTAAACGGTAGCCGACCCAAGCGGCAGCAAGTCCACCGATGTTGCTGGCTAGGACATATGCAGTGGCGTTTGGAATTGCTCCGTGGCGGATCAGGGCGATTGTTTCCCAGCCGTAAGCGGAAAATGTGGTGAAGCCGCCTAGAAAACCGGTGATGCAGATTATGCGCATGGTCTCCTGTTCGGGGCGCTTCAGGAAAAACGCGCCGAGCAGGCCGATTACGAAGCAGCCGAAAATGTTGACGGATAGTGTGCCAAAGGGGATGCGCGAACCCATGGAATTTCCCCAGGTGGAAATCCAGTAGCGGCACAAACTTCCTGCGCCACCGGCCAGAACGATTCCAAGAATCCGCATGAGCCTATTAGCGTACCGCAATTGTTACGTTGGCTTGGGTCGTAGGTGTACCCATGTTGATGACCAAGGGCACGGCAGCGCCAACTGGGGCGGTTAGGGGGACTCGAATATTGATTTGAATGGCACCAGCGACAAGGCCCGGGGCAGCTCCGGCATAGATGATTGGGGCGACGATGTTGCCGATTCTGGCGGTGATGGCGGCGGTAGGGGCAGGGAGGGGGGCAACGGCGAGCTTGCCATCCACTCCTGCGGGATTTGTGACTCCTTCGCCGGTGGCGAACACTTGAATGATTGAGTTGCGAGCGGCGGCGTTGGTGGCTCCGTTGACGGTGAAATTTTCATTGAGCACGGCACCTTGGCCCTTGCCTGATTGATCCAAAGTGAAAATTGCGGGTGCGGTGGGGGTGACTGGCACGGTTACTTCAGGAGACGTTATGCCCTGATATTGAACGGTGACCTTGCTGGTGGTTTTGCCTGCTACTGAATAGGGAACTACCGCGCTGGCTTGCGTGGCGCTGGAATAGATCATGGCACCAGGGACGCCGTCAAACAGAATTTGCGCGCTTTGTAGATCCTTGGTCAATGATCGTCCATCGGCGGATAGTTGGGCGGTAGCTAGAGTTTGGGGTCCAAGGAATGTTCCGAAGACGGCTACAATCAGGCCGGGGGAAATTCCGGCTGTATAGCTGGCTGCGTTAACAATTCCGTTGAGGGAAATCGTCGGGACTGAGCCTGCCTGGTTTACTGTGAATGTTTCCGAACCTACCTTGATGGTTGCTGAGCGCTGTGTGCCGGTGGGATTTGCTGATGTGGCGAAATCTACGGCGCCGCTACCGTTCACTATTGAAAAAGAAGGAATGGTGAGCCAGGTGGAATCGGACACAGGTTCCCAGGTGCAGCCTGCAGATCCTTGGACACTGAAGCGGCCGGTGCTGGCGCGTGAGGGGACCTGGGTTGACGTTGTTGCTAACGATAGAGTGCAACTGCCGCCTGATTGCGTCAGAGTGAAAAGTTGTCCGTTGATGGTGATAGTGGCTGTTCTGATTGCTGCTCCGGGATTGACGGCAGCGGCGTAAGCAACTTCACCGTTGCCGGTTCCAGATTGTGCTCCCGATAGAGTCAACCAGGCGGCGGAACTGCGGGCGGTCCAAGCGCAATTGGTGGTTACTGCGATGCTGCCGCTTCCGCCTGAAGAAGTCACGGAAGCTGTTGTGGGGCTAATGGCAACGGTGCAGTTTTGTCCGACCTGAGTGACGGTGAGAACCTTGTTGTTGACTAGAACAATGCCAGTTCGAGTGGCTGCGTTGACATTTGCTGCTATGGCCAAACTCAATGCTGAATCGCCAGTGCCGAGGGCGGCGCTTTGGAATGTGATCCATGGAACGCTGGAGGTTGCTGTCCAATTGCAACCTGCATTGGTTGTGATTTCAATGCTTGTTGTAATGCCCTCTGCAGGTGCGCTGAGGGCTGATTGCGACAAGCTTACGTCGCAGGAGGCTGCGGTTTGAGACACGGTGAACGATGCAGAGCCGATTGTGATGCTGGCCGTTCTTGCCTGTGCCGACGGGTTGGCGCTGGCGGCCCAACTGACCAAGGCACTGCCGGTTCCGGTTTGATCGGCAGTAACCGTTAGCCATGCGGCATTGGAAGTTACTTGCCAGGTGCAGGCGGTGGTTAGATTGAAGGTCCCGGAACCGCCGATTGCAACAGCAGAGGCGGTTGCCGGCGAGATTTGGTAAATGCAACTGCCCCCCGCTTGCTGCAACGTGAACACGGTATCGCCGACGGTGATGCGTCCAGTGCGCGCGTTGGGGGTGTTGTTGACTGCGGCGGTCCAAGCAACGGTCCCATTGCCGGTGCCGGTGGCGCCAGATGAAATGGTGAGCCATGTGGAATCGCTGACGGCAGTGCGGCTACAGGAGGAAACATTGGCAGTGACTGCAAAGGTTCCTGTATTGGATGAGGCGTTGATGGATTGGGAATTCGGATTGAGGGTAAGGCTGCATGCCGCTGCTTGAGTGATGGTGAACGATGCGGTGCCGATTTGGATGGACGCCGTTCGACTTGCCGGGGTTGTGTTGGCATCGTAATTGTAAGTGATGGCGGCTGAGCCTGAACCTGAGGTTTCTGCTGGTCGCACCCATGAATCGCTGGAAGTTGCAGTCCAATTACAGCCAGTGGGTGCGGTTAGGTTGATGGTGCCGGAGCCTGCTGCGCTGCCGATGTTGGCGCTGCCTTGTTGTCCAACGCTATAGGAACAGGTAATGCCGGATTGCGTAACAGTGAAGGGAACACCATTGACGGAAACGGTACCTACCCTGCTTTGGGAACTGGGATTGGCGGCGACGGTGATGCCGATTGTGGATGGATTTGCTGTACCGCCTCCAAAGGAAACGGTTATCCAGGCTACGTCGGAAGAGGCTGTCTTCAGGCAATTGGTGGGGGTGCCGGATGCGGTGAACGTTAAGTTATCGCCGGCTGCGCGGGCTGTGGCTCCATTTGGGGAAAGTGATACAGAAGAGCAGGTTTGGGCAAACAGGTTTGAACCGCTGATGCACACGAACAGAACAGCAAGAATTGCGCGAAAAGACATAAGCTAATTAAAACACTGTTAGAGTTCAGAAGTTTCGATTTCGCAATCGATGGGTCCAGCAAATCGACGATACAAGAAAACGAAATAGGCAATAACCAGCGCCATGCCGGGAAACCACCAATAAAGTGCAGTGCTTAGTTCGTAAGCGGATGCTTTTGTATTGGAAATGGTTAAGGAGAATTCAGGATCGGAGGTGGACGGCAACATTGCTGGAAAGTTGGTGGCGGCGGCTGTAGCCACCAATAGAACCAAAGAAGCCGCAGAGAAAAGGAAAGCTGTCCTAGGAGTGCTGGTAATGGATTGCCGCATTCCGATTAAGCCCAGCAGCGAGCCGGCTGGTAGGAGAAAAGTGAAGGGGTATTGAAGGAAAGTATGGAACACTGTTGGCTTGATCTGGAAAGTTGCGGCGGTGGTGATGGTGGTAATTATGGCTAGAATTGGCCATAACTTCAGTGAAAAATGTTGAACTCGTCTTGCAAAAGGTTGGGGAACTTTTAGGGTGACCCAAAGTGCTCCATGCATTCCCAAAGCGGCCACGGCTAGTAGGGCAGTGAGTAGAGTGTACCAATCCAGCACGCCTGATTCACCACGGGCTGTGAAGTCAGTCCAAAGAGGCAGGAAGAATTCGCCATTGGCTTTAAGAGGTACTCCGCGGATAATGTTGCCTACGGTTGCACCAAATAGGAAGCAGAGTAGGAGGCTTGCCAGAGCAAAGGTGAAATCCCAGGCAGGGGTCCAGGCATCGTGTTGGATGTGATTTCGAAATTCAATGGCTATGCCGCGCAGGATCAAACACCACAAGAGCAGCATCAAGGGGAGGTAAAAGCCACTGAATGCGGCGGCGAACAGGGCGGGAAAAGCGAGGAACAGTGTTCCTCCTGCGGCAATGAGCCAAACTTCGTTGCCATCCCAATAGGGGCCGATGGCGGCAAGAACTTGCTTCCTTTCCTTTTCATTGCGAGCGACGAAAACATGCACTAAACCGGCTCCAAGATCGAAGCCATCGAGGACGACATAGCCGGTGAAAAGCAGCAGTGTTAATAAATACCAGAGATATTCCATGCTAAATCCCCGGCCCATGTTCTACTTCGCGTTGAATCAGAAAAAGGTAGAGGATGCTAAGTAGGCCATACAGGCCCAGGAAACCCAGCATTGTGAACATGGTATTACCATAGGAAACATTTTTTGAATATCCTTCGGCGGTTCGCATTAATCCAAAGATGAGCCAGGGTTGACGTCCCAATTCGGCAGCCATCCAACCGGCGGTGTTGGCGATGAAAGGGAAGGGAAGCAGCAACATGAATATCCACAGCAGAGGTTTGTTGTGAAACAGAAATCCGCGCCAAAGGGCAAAGGAACCCAATGCGTTTAGTGTAATGAAAATGGTACCCAAACCTACCATGATGTGGAAGCTGTAAAAGAGTAGTGCCAGGTTGTCTGGCCATTGATCTTTCGGAAAAGAATCGAGACCCTTCACCTGAGCATCCCAGCGTTTATAAGTAATCAAACTTAACGCCTGCGGGATAACCAGAGGATTGTCCAAGCGCAGTTTTTCTGTATCCGGCTGCCCGACTATAGCAATTCCAGCCCCCGATTCTGTTTGGAAAAGGCCCTCCATAGCGGCTAGCGTTGCAGGTTGATGTTTGGCAACCATTTGGCCTTGGCCATCGCCAGTTGGAAAAAGCAACAGGACACTGGCAATGAAGGCAGTGAAAATTCCGATTCGAAGAAAAGTTCTTGCGTGGTTTTCATGTTTTCCTGAAATCAGATAGAAGGCACCGAGAGATGCCATGGTTATCGAACCAGTAACCAAAAGAGCCGAGCATGTTATGCAAATACTGCCAAAAGGCCCAGGGATTGAGCATCAAGGCCATCAGGCTGGACAAGACAATTTCACCGTTGGGTCCCCTGGAATAGCCCACAGGGTGTTGCATCCAAGCGTCGGTGCAGATGATGAAATAACCGCTGAGCCAAGATCCGGCAAACACTGCGCCCGCGCTGAACCAGTGGAGAAATGGGGATATTCGTTTTTCGCCAAAGACGAGGAAGCCAAGAAACGTGGATTCAAGGAAAAAAGAGAAGACTCCTTCCATTGCTAGAGTCTGTCCGATTACTCCGCCGGCGGCTTTGGAGAAACGAGCCCAATTGGTGCCGAACTGAAATTCCATTGGGATTCCGGTTACCACGCCCATTACGAAGCTTAGCCCGAAAATGCGGATCCAAAACCGGGCACATTCATCCGAGTGTTTGTCGTTTCTAAAGTGGGCGATGGACTTGAAGTAGAAAATTAGGAGAGCGAGCCCCATCGTGAGCTGCGGAAAAATGTAGTGATACGATATGGTGAACGCAAACTGCAGCCGGTGAAGTGTAATGGCTGACTCCATTAAGATGCGCCCGTTATCGAGGGAACAATTCGGAATAGGCTTCCAAATATTTCAAGCCTGCTCCGGTGTTGTAGATCACCATTTTTTCGTCTGGTTTCAGGAATCCGTTGGCGAGTAATTTCTCAAGGGCGGCGATGCAGGCTGCGCCTTCTGGGGCAATGAACTGGCCTTCTTTGGTAGCCAGGCGGACTCCGGCGTCGAGCAATTCTTCGTCGGTGACGGCAATCGCTGTGCCCCCGGAATCGCGGACGGCCTTGAGGATTAGGAAATCGCCTAAGGGTTTGGGAACGCGTAGGCCGCTGGCGCAGGTGGTGGCATTTTCCCAGAATTCGCTGCGATTGGCACCTTGTTCAAAGGCCCGGACGATGGGCTGACATCCAGCGACTTGCACGGCGATCATTTTCGGACGTTTGGAGCTAATCCAGCCTAGCTGCTCCATTTCGTCGAAGGCTTTCCACATGCCGATGATGCCGACTCCTCCGCCGGTGGGGTAGAAGATAACATCAGGGAGCACCCAGCGCATTTGTTCGGCAAGTTCGTAGCCCATGGTTTTCTTGCCTTCAATCCGGTAGGGTTCCTTGAGGGTTGATACGTCGAACCAACCTTCGGCGTCTTTTCGGCTGGCGACTATTTTGGCGCAATCGCTGATAAGGCCATCGACCAGGGTGACGTGTGCGCCGAATGCTTTGCATTCGATGAAGTTGGCTTGGGGAACGTCGAGTGGCATGAAGATGTGGGCTTCCATGCCTGCTGCGGCGGCGTAGGCGGCCATGGCACTAGCGGCATTTCCGGCGGATGGAATGGCCACTTTCTTCACGCCGAGTTCCAAGCACATGGTGATGCAGCAGGAAAGTCCACGTGCTTTGAAGGAACCGGTTGGGTTAATACCTTCGTCTTTCAGCCAAAGTTCTTTCATGCCCAGATCCTGGCCGAAGCGGGTTAATCGCAATAGGGGAGACCAACCTTCACCCAGGCTGACAATGGAGCCAGGTTTTTGTGCTGGCAGGACTGGGGCGTAGCGCCACATGCTTCTGGGGCCATTGGCGAGCCAATCGCGATTCCAATTTTCACGCACCTTTTTGAGGTCGTAGCGAACCAGCAAGGGCCAGCCGCCTGCGGACAGATTATGTAGTTTGCCGGCTTCGTAGTGTTCGCCGGTGACGCTGCATTCGAGGTGTGTGATGGTGGTCATGGAAGGAATTTCCCATGATAGCGAAAGTTATCCCAACGATTGTGCAGATTTGTGCGTCAATAGGTGGTGTGAGGCTCTTTTTAGTTTGTCTGGCCGTGGGTATTAACGGTTGGACTGCAGAACAAGCAGTTTTGCATACCGGGTTTACGATACGCTGCCTTAGTCATACTACTGAGGGTGATATTGTATTCCTGGAAACCGGCAGTGGTGTACTTTCAATGAAAGCATCTGAAATTGCTGGGTTTGAGCCGGAGATAACATTTGCAAAGCCAGTTTTGCCAGCTACGGCGGAATTGGTTGAAACGGTGAAACCGAAGCTTGTTTTGAGTCCAAAGCAAATGATTGAAAACGCTGCGCTGACGTTTGGCATTCCTGCCTCTTTTATTCATAGTGTGGTGCAAGCGGAATCAGGATATAACGTGAATGCGCTTTCGCCGAAGGGAGCGATTGGGTTAATGCAATTAATGCCCGCAACTGCTAAGGCATTGGGGGCTGACCCGATGGATCCGGCGCAAAACGTGGAAGCTGGAGTTCGGCATCTGACTGATTTGCTTGTGTATTTCAAGAACGACCCCGAACAACTGCGGAAAACACTGGCTGCCTACAACGCTGGTTTGGGCGCAGTTGAGAAGTATAAAGGGGTTCCACCTTACCTTGAAACGCAAATGTATGTAGAAAAAATTCTGCATCGTTATAATTCCTTAAGAAAGTAATCTACTACCTTCCTGTGGCTAAACTTTGGTCCTGGTTCAGCCGTTCTAATAGGAAGGGGAAACAATAATCATGAACCGGCGAAAGCTGTTGACCGCCGTAGTGATCACCTTATCTTCATCGGTAACGGTTTTCGCGCAAAGCTTCGGGTCGCACAGCCAGGAAATGTCACCAAGAGGATTGGCGCTTCTGATGCTAGCTGGTATTTTCATCCTCTATAAGTTACTGGGTATTCGACTGTAGGTGAGGTGGTCCGCTTGCAAAGTGGTTGCAAAGTATAGGATGCTATAAGGTTTTCAAGTCCATATTCTCTTCCTCATGAAAGTTCGGGTTCTTTATCACGATCATTGTTTCGACGGCGCGGCTTCAGCGGCGTTATTTACCCAGTTTTACGAAGACAAAATCGCCCCTGGTGCGGAGTTTGCCTACACAGGCATGGCCCACACGGCGGACCAATTATTTCAGGACAGTCTTTTTGATGGCGATGAAAATGCGATTGTTGATTTTAAGTATTCTCCCCATCCGAAGTTGACTTGGTGGTTTGATCATCATCAGAGCGCTTTCTTGAGCCCGGCAGATGCAGAGCATTACAAGGCGACCACGAATAAGCACTTTTTCTTTGATCCGACTTACCGTTCCTGCACATTGTTTATTGCCAATACACTGCGAGAGAAGTTTGGGTATCGGAACGATTCAATGGCCGATCTGATTCGTTGGGCTGACATCATTGACGGGGCGCAATATGCGAGCGCCAAGGAAGCTGTGGAGTTGGGAGCGGCGGCGATGAAGCTGACGCTGGTTATAGAGGGGTCTAAGGGTTCCGGGACGGTGCAGAAGATTATTGGCATGATGCGAACCCGCAGCCTGGAGCAAATTATTGCGGACCCGGAGATTGAGCAAGTTTTCCGTCCACTTCACGAGCGGCACCTGAGATCGCTGGAATTGATCAAACGGAAGGCGGTTACCCGCGATGGGGTGATTTATTTCGATTTGGTAGAAGAGGGAGTGGAAGGGTATAACAAGTTCATTCCGTATCACCTTTTTCCAGAAGGAACCTACACTGTCTCGGTAAGCGCGAGCACGTTTCGGACAAAAGTTTCTGTAGGATCGAGTCCATGGGCACCAAAGCCCGTTTTGCACAACCTGGCCACCATTTGTGAACGCTATGGTGGCGGAGGTCATGCCAAGGTTGGTGCGATCAGCTTCCCGATTGGTGCGGTGGAACAGGCCCGTAAGGCCGCTGCGGAAATCGTGGAAGAATTACAAAGCTAATTTAGAAGATCCAGGGATGGTAGCAATTGCTCCCCAATTCAGAAATTCAATTGTCAGGCTAGGGGTGTGCAGCGGTCTGCAAAATCAGGGACTGGGCAGCAATTCCGGGGGAGATGTACTGGTTCCCGAAGTGCCCCAAGGAATTGCACCCCCCGTCCCGGATTTCGCGAACATGACATCTAAGGTGATCAGCACCGGATCTTCCTTACTTTTTCTTCTTTATAGGTTCGGCAGGCTTAGCTGCACTCATCAGGTTGGAGGTTGCGTACCAGCGTTCCGGTTGAGGGACGGCTGGAGTTGGCAAATACCCGGAGTTGTAGGCATAGTACGGCATGATTTGCATGCCAGTGGGCATGGTTGGAGGCATAGTGCCGCCAGCTTCCGGCTTATCGGAATTGGCAACAATGGCACGGATTACCCGCTCACTAAGACCCTTCTTAGCCAAGAAAGTAAGGCCATCCACGCTGGTGTCAAAACGAGTTCGTTTGAACTGCACCAGGTCCAGGATAAAGGCTTCGCTAAATCCTGACTTTGCTAAATCGACAACACCTTCATTAGTTAACATCTGCCGTTCCAATGCACTGTGTTGAGCAATGCAAAGAGGCGCACTTAAAGACACACCAAGAATGGTGCCAAGAATGATTGTTCGCATGAAATTCATATCGGAAGCGAGAAGGACGATAAGAGGTGAAAAGAAGTCATAGATAGAAAGGACTTAAGTGCTACTACTTCTCGCATTTCAACTTTCGTTGACGCCCGTGGAATTAGCGCCGGGTATTGTGAACAAGCCATATGATTCGCCGCAATTTCAACTTTCCGGGGGAGCTCGGTGTGCACGGAATGAGGCATCAGTAAGGATCATAGGCGGACGCCTTCCTGCCGGGATTCAGCTTTCGGGGGCGGGGATACTTTCCGGGGTGCCGAAAGAAGAGGGAGTATTTCCGATTGTTCTGGAAGCGGGGAATGGTTGCGGTTCGTTTCAAGCCCAACTGAAGCTGGAAATCAATGGTGCGCCGATTCTGGATGCCAGTGAGCGAAGTATTTCCTGGGTATGGAAAACCGGATCAGTATTGCCGGCACCTAGAGAATTTCTGGTTGCTGGTGGGTGGCCTGGTTTGGCGTATAGAATCGAAGGATCACCGGCATGGTTGGAAATGGCTTTGCGGCTTGGCACCATACCGCCAAGGAATTCTCCGTTTGAAGCGGACCTGGTGACGTTGGCACCCTATCCGACAGGACTAGTCCCTGGGAAATATTCGGCTACTTTGTTGGTTACAGCGTGGGGCGCATCGCGGTCACCAAGAGTTCTAGTTCAACTTGAAGTTCAATAACCTAGATCTTTGAGTTTGGGAGTAGTTAATGTGCTTGGTGTACTCATGCGCCCCATCATTTTTTCCACGTATTTGGCGAGTATGTCGCACTCCAAGTTCAGCCGGTTGCCAATGTGCTTTTGTGCGAGGTTTGTTGCTGTATAGGTGTGGGGGATGATGGTGACCGCTAATTTGTCGCCTTCGATGGAGGCAATTGTCAGGCTGATACCATCGATTGCCACGGAGCCTTTGTAAACCAGATAGTGTTGCAATTCCTGGGGGACGCGCACCTCCAGCCACCAATTGCCGTTACCCAAAGCTGTCAAGCCGGTTAGTTCTCCGGTGCCGTCCACGTGACCTTGGACAATATGCCCATCCAAGCGTCCACCTGCCCGAAGGGGCCTTTCCAGGTTCACTTTAGAACCTAGCTTGAGATCTCCTAAATTGGTACGTTTGAGTGTCTCTGGAGCCAAATCGGCGGCAAATTCGCCGTGGCCGAATTCAACGGCGGTCAAGCAGCAGCCATTTACGGCAACGCTATCGCCCAATTTTATGTCAGTTAGGATCGAGGATGCACGGACGCGTAATCTGGCTCCGGCTGATTGAGATTCGATAGCGCGAATTTCGCCAAGTTCTTCAATAATTCCGGTAAACATCTATTTAAGCACCCATGCTTCGACGGCAAATTCCTGGGAGGTGATGGCGTGGAGTTGGAGCCGCTCCATACGGATTGCATCGGCTCGGCGGCGGCGTCCCACCCCTCCTGCGACGGGGAGGGATTGTGTGCCACCAAGAATTTTAGGAGCGTAGTAGAAAAAGATTTTGTCGGCGATGCCTTGTTCGAGGAAGGCCCAGTTCACTTTGCTGCCAGCTTCGACCATCAGTGAACGGTATTTGCGCGAGGCCAAAAGAGTAACCAATTCCTGCAGGTTGGTGCGGCCATCTCCGCCATCGAGCGCAACCACTTCCACGCCCGCTTTTTCCAAGGCCTTGCGGCGTTCCGGGCTTGCAGCCGAGGTACATGCCACAATTAAATCGTTAGTTGCGGAGAGCACCATTTTTGAATCGAGGGGAATTCGGAGTTGGGAATCGACGACGATGCGGAGCAGGGGCCGACTGCGCTCCCCGCCGGAACGATCGGTCAGCAGGCAATCATCGGAGAGCACAGTGCCGATGCCAGTAACAATGCTGTCTGTCAAATGGCGAAGCTGCTGGACGTGCTCACGAGCCTTGGAGGATGTAATCCAGCCCGAATTGTCTTCTGGCGCGGCGATTTTACCATCGAGTGTTAGCGCACTCTTCAGCGTTACCAGCGGCTTGCCGGTTCGCATGCTGTGGAGAAAGGGCTCGTTGATTTGTTCCGCTTCTGGAGTATGGTGCTGGTCGACCAACGTTTCAATACCTGCTTCCTTGAGCCTGGTCAAACCAGTGCCGGCTACCAGCGGGTTGGGGTCTTTCATGGCTGCTACAACGCGGCAAACGCCAGCGGCAATGATTGCCTCAACGCAAGGGCCAGTGCGTCCGGTATGGGAACAGGGTTCGAGAGTTACGTAGAGTGTTGCGCCGCGAGCTTGGGTTCCGGCTTGGCGGAGTGCGACGATTTCGGCATGATCTTTTTTCGACCAAACGTGAAATCCCCGGCCGACTACTTGGTCGCCATTTACAAGAACGGCTCCAACTGCAGGGTTGGGACTGGTCCGCCCAAGCCCTTGCCGAGCTAAGGTGAGGGCCTCCGGCATGTATCCATCATGGATGCTTTCCAATTTGATTTCCTATTCAAACAATGAAGCAACGAACTGCTGAGCATCGAAAGGCAGTAGATCAGCAGCCTGTTCACCCACACCAATGTAGCGGATTGGCACATTCAATTCACGGGAAATTGCGATGGCAATTCCACCTTTGGCGGTTCCATCCAGTTTTGTTAATATTATCCCGGTAACTGAGGCGGCTTCGGTGAACTTTCGGGCCTGTTCTAATCCGTTTTGGCCAGTGGTTGCGTCCAGCACAAGCAGCACTTCGTGGGGGGAGTCCTCGATTACACGGCTGGCGGTGCGGCGCATTTTTTCCAATTCAGCCATTAGATTGTCTTTGGTGTGCAGGCGTCCAGCAGTGTCGACGATAAGGCGATCGACGTTGCGTGCTTTGGCGGCCTGCATGGCATCGAACACAACGGCGCTGGGGTCGGCACCGGTTTTCTGCTTAATGATTGGGACAGCGCTGCGTTCGGCCCAGACGTCTAACTGTTCTACTGCTGCGGCACGGAAAGTATCGGCGGCGCAGAGCATAACGCTTTGGCCTTCCTGCTTCCATCTGGTTGCGAGTTTGCCGATGGTGGTGGTTTTACCTGCTCCATTGACGCCAACGACGAAGATGACTTCAGGACCTTCCGTGGGGCGACGCCAAGGTCTTTCGGTTGCGGCCATCACTTCGTTGAGATGGTCACGAATCAAACCTTTTAGTTCACTGGAATCGCCGACCATTTTGCGGTCGACACGTTGACGGATGGTTTCGAGAACCTCAGTGGTTGTGCGGACCCCTATATCAGCGGTGATGAGGGCGTACTCCAGCTCATCGAGGACGTCAGCGTCGATTTCCTTCTTGCCTTGAATTACATCGTCAAGCTTCTCTTTGAGGCCGGTACGAGTTTTTTCAATGCCCTGTTTAAGGCGGTCGAGGAGACTACCGCCTTCGCCTGAGCCGAAGAGACCAGAGAACATTCAGTCTTGGGGTTGCCTTTCTATGGGATTTGGTGAGCTAAACCCCTAGTCTACCATTCACTATTGGAAAGGCGGGGGAATTTGAATTCTGTGAGCTTCAGGCAGTATTTCGTTACAGATGTTCGATCTGCTCAGTTTTCGCCGTTGATAGCTAGACCTGCGGCTTCAGCGGCAGTTTGAGTGCTGGTGCCCCACACAGCCTTGTCTCCCCAAACCACATTAAATCCACTTGCGGTAGGGTTTCCTGGTAGGCATTCACCCCAAACAACGCTATCGCCCCAAACGACGTTGTCTCCCCAAACGACATTATCACCCCAAACCACGTTCTGCCCCCACACAACGCTAGTCCCCCAGACCACATTTAGGCCGCCAAGGCCGCTACCCGTAGCGAACGCCAATCGGCCCCG
>JAYUSZ010000098.1:0-13901 GCA_043755435.1 Bryobacterales bacterium
ATCCAACATTATGAAGACTATATTGGGGCGTGCTGCTCTCGTTTGTGCAGCCAAAGTTGTGGCGATTGTTTGAAGCAAAGTTCGGCGCGTGATAGTGGGCATTGCGTTACGCCGAGTTTAACCTAACTAGCTATTAGGCTGCTTCAGACCTCTTCACTCCGTCACCCAGAAGAAGCTTGCGTACCGTTTCTTCCCTAGGCAGATTTTCCTCCACAAAATCGATCCCATCGCTGGTGATGCTCAAACTATTGCGATCGTTTTGAGTAACGTAGCGTTTCTGTTTCAGATACCAAACTGTGAAGTCCAAGTGCTCTCGTGGAATGCACATCAGAGTTTCCATTTGAAAGATGGAAAGGACTGGAGTCATGGAATCCTGCTTTCGTTGATTGTACAGAAGGCAAAGAATTCCCAGCCTGCGGTTACTCTCACTTTGCACACCTTCGGTAAAACTCTTTGAAAGGAATACGGGCAAAGGCTCCTGGCTGTGGGCGGCGGCCAATTGGTCAAATTCCTTCCGTGTTACTCCGTCAGACAGGATTTCAAACGCTCTTTTGACTTCCAGGAAATGCTCAAGATCGCCAGTTTCGACATTATCCGGGTGATATCGCGCGGCAAGTAGGTGGTAGACGCGGACCAGATCATCGTTGTTTGCGTTGGGAGGAATGCCAAGCACTTGATACCAATTCACGAACGAGTCAGTCTGCTCTTTGGTTTGTTCCATTCTGTTACCGGTATTTTCCTTTTGATTCCAAAATAGTCTGGGTTTCGTCCAACTGCTGAAATAACTTCTGACGTTGCTCGGGGTTTAACTTTTTGAGTTCGGTCTTAAGCTCGTCAGCTGTGAGTCGATCCCTCAACAATGCAAATGCCAAGGCTTCTAATGTGTTAAATCGCATAGTGCCACGCCCCAACAGCAATATTCCTATCTTTCACCAGTAATCGGCTGATCCACTGAATTGCATAAGGGTATTGAATTCTTAAAAAGCCTTTACAACCTGTTAGAAGCGAGCCTTGATATACTTCCTAGCACGATGCACCGGACAATTGCAGTAAGCTGGGCCACTCTTTCCCTTTTCTTCGCCACGGGTGAGGATTGGAATCGCTTTCGTGGCCCGAATGGATCTGGCGTTTCCATGGACGTTGGCTTTCCCAACCAATTGAGCCCCGAAAAGAATTTGCGCTGGCGCGCTGGAGTGCGGCCCGGTAAGTCGTCCCCAGTGCTGACTAACAGCCATGTGTTTGTTACAGGCGCGGAAGATGGAAAGCTCTACACACAATGTTTTGATAGGAAGTCAGGCAAGTTACTTTGGGAACGTGCCGAACCTCAATCACATACGGAAGTTGTAAATGCACTGAATCACCCCGCGGCAATCACACCTGTAACCGATGGCGAAAACATCTACGCATTCTTCAAAGAGTATGGACTGATTTCCTACGACCCAACCGGCAAGTTACGTTGGAAAACGCCGATGGGCCCCTTCACCAACGTGATGGGGGTTGGCACGTCGCCGATCATCGCAGGCGATTCCGTGGTTGTAGTAACTGACCAGATTGACGATTCCTACATTGCGGCAGTGGATAAGCGCAATGGTGAGATTAAATGGAAAACAGCTCGTGAAGAATCGGATTCCTGGGGGACCGCGCTTCATTCGGGCAGCGACATTCTTACACTAGCGCGCGGTCAGCTTGGCGTGCATTCCATGACAACAGGAAAGAGAACCTTCACGAAACAAGGTATCCCGACCACCATTGTTGGCAGTCCGGTGTTAGTTGGAGATACGGTGTATGTGTTCGGCTATGGATCGGAGGAGCCTGCTCCGTTTGCGCCCCGGCTGGCGAGACTGGATAAGAACGGCGATGGCAAACTGACTGCCGATGAATATGGAATCGATGCGTTTCTGCTGGGCATTGCAAAGTATGAAGGGAATCGCGATCTCATAATTACTCAAGAAAAATGGGATGCCAAGCAGCGCGCAGTGATGGGGCCCAATGCTATGGTGGCTCTTCGCTTGGAGCGTGATCCCAAGGCTGGTTCAATTGTTGCCACTCAAGAATTGTGGCGCTATGACAGGAGTTTCACTAGTGTGATTCCATCGCTTCTGCACTATCAGGATGTTTTGTATGTTGTGAAAAATGGTGGAATTTTGACAACGTTTGAAGCTAAGTCCGGGAAGGTTGTGAAGACTGGGAGAGTGGAAGGAGCGCTGGGCGGCTATTCAGCCTCGCCGGTGGCTGCGGATGGAAAAGTCTATCTGGCCAGTGAAGATGGCAATGTCACTGTGCTGCAAGCCGGCGGGGAGTGGAAAGTTTTGTCAGCAACCGATTTAGCTGAGCCATGCTATGCAACTCCTGCGCTTTCGCAAGGGAGTGTTTTTATAAGAACCGGGGAAGCATTGTATCGGTTCGGAAAGTAAGTCAGGGGTTAAGCTATCTGTATTAACCTAACCTTAAGTAGTCTTGGCCGCGATGCCCACCGACCCCAACGCCCTTAGCGAATATCTACGCAAGCGATCGCTTGAAAAAACTCCGGAGCCGGATGTTCACAATCCAGGCGAGCGTACGCTGCCGCCTAACGTTTACTGTGTGCAACGTCATGATGCCAGCCGGTTGCACTACGATTTACGCATGGAAGTGGGTGGGACTCTGAAATCCTGGGCTGTTCCGCAAGGGCCCACGCTTGATCCAGAACCAAAACGTTTGGCTGTGCACGTTGAAGATCACCCGTTGCTGTACGCTACGTTTGAAGGCAACATTCCCAAGGGAAATTACGGGGCTGGATCAATGATGTTGTGGGATTTCGGCACGTTTGAGACGTTGGGCGACACCTCCACCGAAGGCCAATTGGAGCGCGGCGATTTCAAGTTCAGGCTCAGTGGAATTAAGTTGAACGGTGATTTTGCACTTGTCCGCACTAAGCGTGGCAAGGGCAATGAATGGTTGCTTCTGAAAAAGAAGGGACTTGGCGCAGTCCTCGGGTGGGATGCAGAACAGCATGCCGTCAGCGTCGCCACCGGAAGAACGCAGGCTGAAATTGCGGCGAACTTACCTGCGCGGACCACGGCGGCCAAACTGGAAGGTGGATTGAAAGCTGCAATGCCTACAACCATCACGCCGATGCTGGCATCCTTAGCCGATGCCGCACCAACGGGTCCGGATTGGGTTTATGAAATTAAGTGGGATGGCGTGCGCGCGCTTGCTTTTATTGAGAATGGCGAGGTCCGCTGGTTTGGCCGCAAAGGTACACCAATTGACCGGCAGTATCCGGAACTCAGCGTTCTGCCGCATTCTGTTAAAGCCAGTTCCGCAATTCTGGATGGCGAAATCGCCGCAGTTGACGAAAATGGAAGGCCCAGTTTTGAGCGTCTGCAGCCTCGCATTATGGCAACTGACCCCAGCGCCGTTGCAGCGTTAGCACGTTCCCGGCCCGTTATCTTTTTTGCATTCGACTTACTCTATTTAGACGGCGACGACTTACGCAACGTAGCACTGGAAGATCGCAAAAGGAAACTGGCGGAGGTGCTGGTGCCTTCGGCAATAGCCACTATTTCAGAACACTTCAGCTCCGATCCAGTAGCGCTTCTGGCGGCCGCACGTGCGCAAGGGCTGGAGGGCATTGTGGCAAAACGGCTTTCCAGCCGCTACCAGCAGTCTCGCAGCAAGGAGTGGGTGAAGGTTAAAATCAACCACGAACAGGATTTCGTGCTCTGCGGTTTCACGCTAGGGGAGCGGGATTATTTCGGTTCGCTCGTACTGGGTGTTTATGATGGAGGCACCTTGAAATATGCAGGCAACGTGGGCACCGGCTTCGACCGAAAGATGATGGAGTTGATCTATTCCAAATTGCACGCTCTGGAAACGAATGAGCCGCAAGTGACGGTTGTCCCTGCTTTGCCGCAGCCGATAGTATGGACAAAGCCTGAACTAGTGGCCAACGTGAAATTCCTGGAATGGACGAACGAAGGACGGCTGCGCGCACCGGTATTCGTTGGGCTTCGCAACGATGTTGACCCTAAGGAATGCACTCGCGAAGGCGCATCAGGCCCTGAACTTCCTCCTGCGTTGTTGCCTCCTGAAAAAACGGAGGCTGCGGTGACCATTGAAGGGCACACTATGCGCTTCAAGAATTTGAACAAAGTGTTTTACCCAAAGGAAGGCTACACCAAAGGCGATTTAATCAACTACTACGCAGCAGTTTCCGAATGGCTGATTCCACATTGGAAAGACCGGCCACTATCGTTGCGCCGATATCCAGATGGGATTGAAGGTGAAGGTTTTTTTCAAAAAAACGCCGCTACTGGTTTTCCAGATTGGGTTCGTTTGGAAACGCTCATCGCTGAAGATCACAAAGAACGGACGCAAGTGGTGGGTGATGGCAAAGCACTGTTAGTGTATATGGCCAACCTTGGATGCATTGACCAGAATCCCTGGATGAGCCATGTGAAGACGTTGGATAACCCCGACTTTATTCTGATTGATTTGGATCCCAGCGAATGTAGTTACGACCGCATTGTGGAGGCGGCCCAGTTCATCCGGCGCAAATTGGATCTACTGGAACTCACCGGCTATCCGAAAACTACAGGCGGCGACGGCATGCATATCTATGTCCCACTTCAGCCCATTTACTCTTATGATCAGAGCCGATCCATTGCGGAGATTTTGGCGCGGATTGCCGCAGCGGAGCGGCCTGACCTTTTTACCATGCCCCGGTCTGTAAACAAACGCGAAAAGGGAAGGGTGTATTTCGACTACTTGCAGAATGCGCGCGGCAAAACCATTTCTGCCCCTTATGTTCCAAGAGCCTATGCCGGTGCACCCGTTGCCACACCGTTGGAATGGCGTGAAGTGGCCCCAGGCCTGCGTCCTGGCAGCTTTCATATTCGCAACGCCATAGAACGCTTTTCCAGGGTAGGGGACCTGTTCGGTGGTGTCTTAACTAAGTTACAAAGCCTGGAACCGGCCATGGAACGCTTGGAACGCATGCTCGGCGGAGCATGAGTTCTGTGAGCTTTTGCGCTAGACTCGAAACAAATCCTATGCGTGTTCTTTGTCTTCTCCTTTTCTACACCTGCCTTGCAGTTGCCCAAAGTACAAACGCAACTCTCAGCGGTACTGTTACTGATTCCACCGACGCGTTGGTGCCCGGCGCGAGAGTATCAGTTAGGCACACAAAGACCGGTGTGCAGAATCGGACGGAGAGCAATTCTGCCGGAGTATACCTGTTTGCATCGCTGCCGCCAGGACCTTATGAAGTTAATGTGGAGCGGACGGGATTCACCAAAGTTCAGGTGACTGATCTGATTTTGGAAGTCGGTGGCAGGACCACTCGAAATATTGTTTTGCAGGTGGGCAATGTAACAGAGACGTTGGAAGTCCGCGCTGAATCGATCAGCTTGAACGTTGCCACCAGTTCTGTTGGCGGAGTGATTTCCGGTGAGAACATTACCACGCTTCCTTTGATTGATCGCAATACTTTGGAACTTGTTTATACGCAAGCGGGCGTGGTTGGCGATAACTTCGGGGGGAGTCGCGCAGGTGCCGTGAACGTCACGCTGGATGGAATTAATGTGCAGGATAACCGGTACAACTCCGGCGTTTCTTCAGTATTTCAAAATTCAACCGATGCCATTGCGGAAGTACGCATTGTGACCTCGCCTGCGGATGCGGAGTTTGGGCGTGGTTCGGGCCAAATCCAAATGGTTTCCAAAAGTGGTGCCAATCAATTTCATGGTGCTTTGTTCGAACAGATGCGTAACCGCGCGTTGAATGCCAACAACTTTTTCAACAATCTTCGTGGCCGTGATGCACAAGGAAAGGAAGTGAACCCACGCGACTTCCTGATTCAGAATCAGTTTGGCGGCAATTTTTCCGGGCCAATTATCAAGAACCGCACATTCTTCTTCTTTCTAACTGAGGCTAACCGGGTGCGGAGTCATGAAACGGTTTCGTCGAATGTTTATACTGCAACGGCTCGGCAGGGGCTTTACCGATTCTTCACTGGAGCGCGCAACGCCAACGCGGGTGCGGCTGTGCCCTCTGTGGATTTTGGAGGCAACCCTATCCGGCCGGATGTCCAAACAGCTAGTCTTTTTGGGCGCGATCCCCAGCGGCCTGCCGCTGATGCGACCATGCAAAAACTGGTTGCATTAATGCCCCTGCCGAACGATTTCAGAAGTGGCGACGGATTGAATACTGCAGGTTACCGGTGGCAGCGTTCTGCTCCAGATGACTTACGCAAGTTTCAATTCCGCATTGATCACAACATTAGTGAACGGCACCGGTTGAATGGAAGTTACAACAACGAGCATGAAGATTCCAGCAACACTTTTATGCCACAAGCTTTCCCCACATCACCTATTGACGGTCGCTCTGTTCGCGGGACCATGTATTCATTAGGTTTGGTTTCCACGCTTCGTGCCAATTTGATTAACGAATTCCATGCAGGTGCGCAACGAGTGCGATTTCTATCATTGGCACCATGGCAAGTTTCGGGGCAGGGAATATTGCCCACTATCAAAGGGCAGCCGTTTCTGGCAGTCTTTCCTGGTGCAGTGGCCAGTCCCATTGATACTTCAAATGATCCGCAGGGCCGCTTCAGTCCGGTTTATCAAGCTTCCGATTCTATGACGTGGTTGAAAGGCAAACACAGCGTTAAAGGCGGCGTTGATTTGCGATTTGTTTCTTCAAATGGTTTCAATTCCTTCGGCGTGATGCCAAGGGCAACCATTGGTGCGGGTGCGGCTCCGGTAACGAATATCAATACGATTACGGGCATTGGAAACAATGCTGCTCAGGCCCAGAATCTTTTGAATGTTCTTAGTGGGTCGTTCTCGCAAATTGACCAATCCTTCAATTCACCGGGCGGTGCAAGTCCGCAGTATCTTGCCGGTGAACAGAAGCAACGAACATGGCGATCGCGGGAATTGAGTTGGTTCTTGAAGGATGACTTCCGGCTAACTCCCAGTCTGCTGCTGAACATTGGTGTGCGCTATGAATACTATGGTGTTCCGTATGACGCCAATGGGAAGACGGCGGGTTTGGTTGGTGGATCGCAGGGAATTTTCGGAATTTCCGGAACAACATTCGCCGATATCTTTTCACCAGGCAAACAGGCCGGAAGCCTAACAAATGTGGAACAGATTGGCCCTAATTCGCCGAACAGTGGACGGGGACTGTTTGCTCCGGATCGCAACAACTTCGCCCCGGCTGTTGGCTTAAGCTGGAACATTCCGAAGCACTTGGCATTTGGGCGAACCGCAGTTTTCAGAACTGGGTATGGAATAGGTTACGAACGCCACTCCCTGCGATTAGTGGACATTGTCTCGGGAGATGAACCAGGGCTGAATACTGACGTCAGTTTTCGTTCCGCAAATATCATTACCCCATCAAATGCTACGCTTCCACTTACAGTTGCTGGAAAGCCTCTGAGTACGGTGCCGGTTACAGAACGAACCCAAACCATTAAGGCTTTCGATAGCGGTCTACGTCAACCCTATGTCCAAAACTGGAACGCCACTTTGGAATTCGAACTTACTCCCGGGAGCACTCTGGACGTCCGCTATGTAGGAAGCAAGGGGACGCGATTGCTGCGTGGGACAAGCGTGAACGAAGTGAATATTGTGGAGACAGGCGTCCTGGACGCATTCAAATCACTGCAAGCTGGCGGTTGCCCGGCATTGATAAGCCGCATGAGCCTAAACTGCGTGGGCTTCCAAAATGCTACGTTTCGCGACTACTACGCCAACAATAATGTCGGTGATTTTGCAACTTATATAAACACTACGACATTTCAAACCGGCCAGATTGGCGGTCTGTTGCGCCGTGCTGTGTTACCTGAGAACTTTTTAGTGGCGAATCCGCAATTTGCCCATGCGAACTTGATTGGAAATTTTTCTAACTCTACTTACCATTCATTGCAGTTGGAGTATCTATATCGGGCAAAGAAAGATTTGACCCTTCAATCCAATTTGACTTACTCAAAGCTTTTAGGCGATGACGAAGGCGACACGCAAGATCAAGTCAGCAACTACCGCACCTTACGCAATCTAAAGCAAGACCGCCGACTACTGGATTCGCATCGCACCTATGTGATTCGCACCAGCGGACATTACGAATTACCTTTTGGACCCGGCAAAAAGTTCCTGGGCGGTAAGAATGGGGTACTTTCTAAGGTAGTTGGCGGTTGGAGCACCAGCGTAATTTGGAATATTTTTGCTGGGGCACCGATGGACCTATATAGCTACACAACCTCTTTCAACGATGCGGCAGGATTCAACACTGTGACTGCACTGACGCCGATTAGTAACGGACTTGGCCAAGTTACTCGAACCGGCAACGGGGTGGTTTACTTCCCAGGCCTAGCCCAAGTGGCCGATCCGTCGATTTTGTCGCTTGCTCCAGCCATTCGGAGCCTGAGTTCGATGCAAGCCATTGGCGACGCTTCTGGTAAGACGATAGTGGTGAATCCAACGCCCGGCCAACTGGGAAGCCTAGCACCAAGGTTTTTGTCCTCTCCTGGCGGGACGCGTTTGGACGTCAATTTGCGGAAGAAATTTCAGATTAAGGAAGGCATGTGGGTTGAGCTTCGAGCGGATGCGCAGAACTTCAGCAACACACCTTATTTTGACCTGCCAGTGGCAGATATCAATGACCCTGATTTTGGCCGCATCACTGCAGCAACGGGTAACCGGATTGTGGTGGTTGGCGCGCGTATACAGTTTTAGGACTTGCCTAACGCGCGCAAATCCGACAATGCTTCCACTAACGGCAGATACTCTACACCGTTGGAATCCGAGTACCGGTGTCGGCCAGTGTAGACTATGATTCGCCGCTGAGCGCCCACATCTGCCGATGCAAAGTGAAACCCTTTGCTGGGAACCGGCTTTGAGCTGTGCTTTACCTCAATGGCCCACAATCGTCCCGGAGCAAACTCCAGCAGTAAGTCAATCTCCGCACCCGCAGCTGTTCGGTAATACCATGGATTAACATGGGCTCCGGCGGCGCAGATCATTTGCTCAATTACAAAGGTCTCCCAACTGGCACCCAGTGTGATGTGACTTAGTAAGTCACGCTGCGTAGAAATCCCTAGCAAGGCGTGGAGTAGACCGCAATCCCTCCAATAAAGCTTCGGTGATTTCACCAGCCGCTTTCCGGTGTTCACAAACCATGGCAGCAAGCGTCGCATCAGCATCAAGTCGCAAAGGATGTCCACATGGGAACTGATAGTGTTTGGACTCAATCCCAGGCTTGCAGCGTATTGCGACGCATTGAATTGGAAGCCTTGTGCGGTTGCCAACATCGTCCACATGCGGCGCATGGTTTCGGTAGGCGTTCGAATACCCAGCAACGGGATATCACGTTCCAGATATTGCGTAATGAAATTGCGCCGCCACGTGAGGCTCGAGGGACCAGAATTAGCCAGAAGACTTCCCGGAAAACCGCCACGCAACCAAAGCTGATCCAGCTCAACGGACTTCGGGACCCCGACAACTTCATCCACAACCAACGGCGTCAGTTCACCATAGACGATCCGACCGGCGAGGCTCTCCGAACTCTGTTGCAGCAAGTCGCGTGAGGCAGAACCGAGCAGTAGAAAGTGACCCGCATTCTCCCCACCTCGACGGCGTGAATCGATGATTCCACGCAAGGACGAGAACAGATCGGGCATGCGCTGTACTTCATCAATGATCACCAATTTGCCGGTCTGTGCATTGAGGTATTCCACCGGATCGGCAAGAATCCGGCGATCCTCGGGCCGCTCTGCATCCAGATAAACAGACGGACGTGAGGCGGCAACCTCCAGGGCAAGGGTAGTTTTCCCAACTTGACGAGGTCCAAGTATGGCAACTGAAGAAAAATCAGCGAGATAGGAGGCAAATAAGGATAGCGATTGCCTGGAGTACATGCTTGTATATTAGCAATACTAATGCGAAATTACAAGGATCGTGTTCAAACCTGCCGTCTTTGAAAGAAGCGATGGAAGACTTTCAATAAATCCCGATCTCCACGCCCGTCAAGAACTTGCAACAACCGCTGCGCAATCTCATTATGAAAGCGGCTTACCGCTAGTGATTCAATGGCCACTGAGGCCCCGGAAGAGGGACCAGTCTCAGCCACCTCAATTAGAAAGTCTATTGCGCATGCATGTTTGGAAAGCCCTAGCGAGCGCAACGCCGCGGTTTCGTGAGTGGCTTTCCAACAGTGGATCAGACCTTCAACTGCTTCGGGTTGCGGTGCACTCCCAAGAGCCGCAATCGCTTCAAATCGCAGATCGTCATCAGAGGCCAAGTATCTTTCGACGAAGCGAACAGCATCTGGCGCATTCAATTCCAACAGACCCAACATGCATTGCCCTGATACTTCTGTATCCACATCACCTGACAGTAACTTCAAGCGCAGCAGTAACTCTGATTCATCACGCCCCATGGATGTTATCGCCCGCAACGCTTCCAAACGGACAAGCTTTTCCTGATCCGCAGTAAGGTCTACTAAGTGAGTAAGAACAGTTTGGGCCGGAAGTGTTGAATCTACCAGAGCCAAAGCGCAAGTACCACGCAGAGCAGTAGCCGTATCGGTGGTACCACCCCAAACCGGTTCTCTCTGAATGTGGGTGATCCCTTTCAAGAAGACATCCGCATCAGAATGGCCCAATTGCCGCAGCGCTTTGGCGATGGCAAGCTTGGCCCAGCACTGTGGATCAGTCTTCACCGGGTCCTTAAGAAAGCGGTTAAAGGCTGTCAGCAAAGATTCGGTCAAGGTAACTAAGCCCTGATCCCCGGCGATAGCCGCAGCTTTTGAAACCAGGAAGTTATTGCGATCCGCTAATGCGCTGCGAATCTGGCTGGTGCACGCCTCAGACGGAATGGCGTTACGCAACGCATCTACTGCAGCAACTCTCTTCTCAAATTCTTGTTTGGATGCCACTTACGAATCCTAAAAATCGAACACCACACCGGCCGATGGCAGGATCGGAATTGTTTGATCAAACGCTAGTGTTGCGCGGCCAGTGCGCGCGTCGAAACTGCGCAACGAATCAAACCGCTTATTGCTATAGTTAGTCACATTAATTACTTCTGCAAATAGAGTAGCTTGAAAATGTTTTAACACAAAGGCCTTGTTTACACGCAAGTCCAGCCGCTGATAGGAAGGCACCCTCAGCAAATTTCGATTGGATGACAAGTAGTTAATACCGCCACGTTCCTCATAAAAACCTTGCACCGGCATGCCGCTTCCGTAAGTCCATTTTGCGCTGAAATTGATGGTAGGCTTAACCCGATAAGTAGCGAAGACTTGAACTGTGTGGCGCTGATCAAAATCAGCTGCGAACTGCCTTCCTGTAACTCCGTCGGTGGAGCGTGTGGATCCGTAGCCATAGGAAACCCAGCCCGTGAGATTATTCACGGCTCGCCGCTGCAACGTTACAAGATAGCCACGCGAGTACCCACGGACATTGTTTCCCCAAGCGGCGCGGCGGTTGAAATTCAGATAAGTGCCATTCACCAATCGTGGCTCAAGAAACGAACGAAATAACAGATCTCGATCCTGGCGCGAATACGCTTCCAGACGCAGGCGGGTTCGACTACCCAGCATTTGATCGAGCGATGCCTGATAGTGAATCGCGCGTTCCGGCAACAATGTGCGTCGCCCAAAAATTGATGCAAATTGCGAAACATCGGCATACTGCACCGCGTGGCTCCAGACTAGGCTCAGCCGGGTTGATTCGTGAAGTTGCATCCCGATCGACGCGTAAGGGGATGTTGCCGCCACCTGATTCCCATTCTGATAATCAAAGCGCCCGCCAAACTTCAAGTCGATGCGCTTGGCAATCCGCAAGGACTGCTGTGCGTAGCCACCCGACCGCACACCCGATCCGCGATAGTCATCCAATCGAAAAGGCAGCGCTGGTGGGTTGAATAGCTGTTGTAAGTAACCATTGCCGCCAATCCGCCGGAACGACACGCCTGCTTCAAAAATAGCCCCCGGGTTCCAGGATTTGGAAACATCGCTATTGGATACCCACTCGCCGTAATGACCATAGGCAAGTGGCACACGAGTGCGATTAAAGTTGTCAAACTTTTCCTGAATGAATGCGGCACGGGTAGACACAGTCAATTTTTCAATTGGGGAATAACGCCAACTGCCGTGAATGATGCTGGTATGAAAGTTGCTCCAGATCAGGCTGCCAAACCCAAGTCTGGAAATGGCGTCAGAACGATTCAGCCCGGAATGCCCGTCCAGGAGAAACAGGCTCAATTGCTGCTTCCGAGTTGGCCGATAAACCAACTTCGATTGGGCGTCCCAAAATGCGAAAACCAGCGAGGGATCCTCCGACGTGAGGTTGATAATGTACTGCAGATAACTCTTGCGAACCGAGGCCAACCACGAGCCTTTATCGGATAGCGGTCCTTCAGCAGTTATGGCGACGTTAGTCATGCTGGCCGTTCCCCGCAGCCGGATTCGTTTGGCATCACTTTCACGCGTGTGAAGTTCCAGAGCACCGACGGAGCGATCCGCAAAACTCACCGGAGGTGCCCCACTATGCAGCGTTGCAGCTTCCAGCATTTCGCCTTGTACTGCTGATAGGGACGCACTGGTTTGATCGCCTTGAACGGTGTGGAATGGGGAGTGCATCAACAGGCCATCAATATAAACCCCAATTCGATCGAACCCGGCACCACGCATGGAAAACTGGGCTTGTAAGTCATCACCCGCAGTTACACCAGGAAGAGCCTGTACGGCGCGCAAAGGATCATCAATCATTACGGTGGAGAGGTTTCGTAACTCAGAGCCTTGCATGGAAAGGGAGAAGGCGGAATCGCTGCCGAAGGGGCCAGCAGTAACTTCAACGGAATCCTTGCGGCGTAAGGTATCAGGCAAAATAGCAATTTCAATTTCGGGAGTGTTGTCAGAAATCGTGATGCTTTGTGTTAGTGGCAGGAAGCCGACCGTTGTGACCTTCAATACATATTCACCAGGGACTAAGTCATCAATAGCAAAGCGTCCGAAAGCGTCAGTCACAGCAGCGATGGTTTTGGCTTCAAGGCGAACCTGTACTCGAGCCAGTGGCTCTTTGGTTGCAGCGTCCACAACGCGTCCTCGCAGTTGACCCGCAGAGGCAGCAGATTGAAGTAATAACACTAAGGCCACTAACGGAACATACCAAACCAATGTCCCTCGAACTGGATCAGCCTTACAACCCGAATTCAGTCAATGAAAATACCGGCACCTGGTGGAACCGAGTCGGTTGAGGCGGCTGTTCAATGATGCGTTCCATCAACTGCGCCACTTCGGCATCCAACCAAACCTCATCACACTGTTGGCAGACCATGGCTGGCACGTTCTCAAATTCATAGAGATCCCCGCCCCATGATTTCTGGTGGGTAATCATTTGTCGTCCAAGCGTGCCACCGCACAGCGCACAACGGTTTTGATCATCCATGATTCTTATTGTACCTTTCTTGTCATCGGATCAATCCATCGTGCCGGATCGTAGTGATGGACCGTAATGATGTATGCGTAGCTCCCATCAAAAGCACAAGCAACATACAGCGGTTCGCCTTTCACGATTGCCATTAACAACACCTTTGGATCGGGGAGATTGTCCAAATACTTCTCAACGATTTGACCTCCCAGTATTACCTGACGAAGATCTGCGTGAGTGACTTTGCGCAAACCCATACGCTCGTCGGCATGTTGGGTGATCCGGTAACGATTTGCTTCGACGGCGGCACGAAGTCCGGCCAAATCAAAGGAAGGCATTTTGTTTCATAACCGCAAACTAATTAGACCATTTGCCGCGATGGAAATAATAACTGAAATCGGTAAGCCACTAGTTCTACCAGTGAGACTTGAAAAGGTTTGACCGTTCCGGGAGTACTGTTCGAGTGTAGAATCCTCTCCACGTG
>JAYUSZ010000099.1:0-38894 GCA_043755435.1 Bryobacterales bacterium
CCGGCTCATCAGCACCGGGCGAATAAGTATGCTGGCTGAGAGTTGCCTCGCGCGTTTCCGGATCCATGATCAGGTTCATCAAACGCAACCCTGTCATAGCATCTTTAGAATAGAACACAGGCGACTTGTATTCTGGAGCAATTTTGGTAAGCGTGAACTTTTCAGACAGCGCCGCACCACCAACAAGCAGTGGTACAGCAATTCCGGCATCCCGGAAATCGCCGGCAGTAATCACCATCTGCTGCGTACTCTTTACCAGCAACCCGGAAAGGCCAATCGCGTCTGGCTTATGCTGACGGTAAGCATCAATCAACTGCTCTGGCAGAACCTTGATACCTAAGTTCACAACTTCATAGCCATTGTTGGAAAGGATAATTTCTACAAGGTTTTTCCCAATATCGTGAACGTCGCCTTTCACCGTCGCCAGCACCACTTTGCCCCGCGCCGCAGTGTCAGCTTTGGTCATAAACTTTTCAAGATGAAGCACGGAGGCCTTCATTGCTTCAGCCGATTGGAGCACCTCAGCCACAATCAGTTCATTGTTGTTGAACAAACGGCCAACTTCGTTCATGCCCTTCATCAATGGGCCATTCACAACATCCAGCGGCGATACACCCTCGGCTAATTTCAGATTCAAATCGTCAATCAGCCCCTCCTTGCTCCCTTCAATCACGTAGTTTGCAAGGCGTTCATCCAAGGGCAGAGCGGCCGATGCTTTCTTATCCTTTGGTGCGGCCCCACGAAAATGATCGGTGATGGCAGAGATGTTGAACTGGTTCACAGCCACACGTTGATTCGGTAGCTGCTCCCGCCAGTCAGCTGGAACATTGCGCAAGGAATCGACGTGCGGATGATCGTCCGGGACTTCTGTGGGCGGAGTGTTGAATAGCAGATGCTCGGCTAGCCGCCGTTCGTGTTCCGGGATAGAAGCAAATCGCTCCAGCTTTTCCGCATTCACAATCGCCAGATCCAAGCCAGCCTTGGTAGTGTAATAAAGAAAAACAGAGTTGACGATTTCTCGCGCGTTTGCAGGCAAACCGAAGCTGATGTTCGATACACCCAAGACAGTCTTAACGCCTGGAATAGCTGCCTTTATTATGCTGAGCGCTTCAATTGTCTCCACCGAGCCGCCAATGTAATTCTCATCACCCGTAGCGCATGGGAATACCAGTGGATCGATGATGATATCTTCCACAGGAATGCCATACTTTTCTGTTAGCAGCTTCACTGAACGCTGCGCTACTTCCAATTTCCGTTCCCGGGTAAACGCCTGAGCCTGAATGGGATCTTCGTCAATCGTGCCAACCACCAATGCTGCACCATAGCGTTTGGCAATGGGGCACATGATCTCAAACTTTTCCTCGCCATCTTCCAGGTTGATCGAATTGATAATACTCTTACCTTGGCAATAGGTAAGCGACAGTTCAACGGCTTTCGGATCCGTCGTGTCAATCATGATCGGCGCTTTGATCTTCTTAATCAGCAGATCGTAGAAAAATGGAATATCGGCAATTTCATCGCGATCGCTTGATTGTAAACACACATCAATCACGTGGGCGCCGTTGCGCACCTGCCGCCGCGCAATATCTGTAGCTTCCTCCCACTTTTCCTCGTTCATCATGTTCTTGAATAAACGAGAACCAATAACGTTAGTTCGCTCCCCTACTATCAGCGGACGGCTTGAGTCGTCCGCCTCAACCAGTTCAATTCCAGAATAAAAGCTGCGGCCAGAGGTTCCAGGCGCAACACGCGGCTTCTTACCAGCCACCATCTTTGCCATAGCCGTAATGTGAGCTGGTGTTGTGCCGCAGCAACCACCCAAAATATTAATCCAACCATGATCCACAAATTTTTCCAGCTGCGCCGCAAGCGAATCTGGAGATTCAGGAAACGTTCCATCTTCCATTGGCAACCCTGCGTTCGGATGGCAGGAAACTCGAGAGGAAGCCATTTCATGAATAGTGCGCATATGGTCCGTCATATGCTCTGGACCGGTCGCACAATTCAGTCCAATGGAGAACAGCTCTGCATGCATCAAGGAAGTTGTGAATGCGTCAGCCCCTTGGCCCGCCAACATGGTTCCGTTCAATTCAATGGAACCAGAAACCATCACTGGGATCCTATGACCGTACTCAGAACCAAGACGCTCAATCGCTACTAATGCAGCTTTGATGGTTCGCGTGTCAATCGATGTCTCAATCAAAAGGACGTCCGCTCCACCATCAACCAATCCCTTAGCCTGAACAAAGAAATTCTCAACTAGTTCCGAGAAGGTGATTCCCCCTGTCACCGTAATCGATTTCGTGGTCGGTCCCATTGATCCGGCAACAAAGCGAAGGCGCCCTGGAACATCGAATTCTGCAGCAACTTTCCTCGCCAATTCCGCTGACATTTTGCTCAAAAGGTAAGCATCTTGTCCAAGACCAAAATCTTCCAAAACGATTGGGGTTGAGCCGAAGGAATTCGTTTCGACGATATCGGAGCCAGCGGCGTAGTAAGCCCGATGAATGTCCTCAATTACGTCGGGACGAGTGCGGACAAGTTGTTCGGGACAATTATCTTGCTTTGGTCCGCCGAAATCGGCAGGACTGAGGTTGCGTTGGTGGATCATCGTCCCCATCGCGCCGTCTAACACTAGAATTCGTTGATTTAGGGCTTCTTGAAGAGCCTGGTAACGGACTTTACGGTCGTTCATGCGGTAATTCAATTATCGCATGCAGACCAATTAGGGAGCGGCCACTACATCAGCGGAAGGCTTGGTTGAGATGGGGACCACTTCAGGGTGGTGGAAGCTGTAGCCGAATCCTCGAACAGACCGAATATAGGTCGGGTTCGCTGGATCCACTTCAACTTTTTGACGCAAACGTAGTATGTATACGTCAACGGTCCGATCAGTTACCGCCCGATCGTGACCCCAAACGCCATCTAGCAGTTGTTCCCGGCTGAAAACAATCCCCGGCCGAATCATCAAGAATTCCAACAACTTGAATTCCGTTGCCGTCAACTGCAGTTCGTTTGAATCCAAAATCACCCGGCAGCTGGAACGATCGAGTTCTAGTCCGCCTGACTTCAGCGTTCTTTGCTGCGATTGCTTGCCACGAAACTGGATCTTGACTCGGGCAAGAAATTCCCGGACAAAAAAAGGCTTTACGATATAATCGTTTGCGCCAAGCTCTAGGCCAACGATCCGATCTGTTTCTGAGGCTCGTGCAGTCAAGAAAATGACTGGAACATGAGCAAGCTCCCCATTGGCACGAATACCCTTGCAGATGTCCAGACCATCGCTATCAGGAAGCATAATGTCGAGGATAATCAGATCTGGCTTCTCCCTGCGGAAAAGCTCCAAAGCCCCTTTGCCCGTTTGCGATCCAGCGAATGCATAACCTTCTTTTTCAAGGTTATACTTGAGAAGCGCAAACAAGTCCGAGTCGTCTTCAATCAATACAATCTTTTTCATATTGGATTACCTAATACATTAGCAAGGCACAGGTAACAGTAAGATGACAGCTGGGTTAAAATTGTAACAGAAAATTCGTTCCGGGGCGATAAAGTCAATTCTTCGAAAAGAAAAAGCGACCACGCCTGCAAAGAGTGGCCGCCAAAGTCTTACTCGAAAAACACTAAAAGTCAAATAGTGGCAGAGCCGATTAGGAACGACTAATTCTTCCGTCGCAATCCACATAGCCCGATTAGGCCTGCTGCGACGAAAAGGTAAGTGCTCGGCTCGGGAACAGATACTGCTTGAAAATTGTCAAGAACAAAGTCCAATCCAGATGCGCTTCCTGGAGGAGCGTTGATATTCATCGTAATAGCATTCACCATGCTCCAATTCACACCACCTCCGGAACCAGCAGCTGTAAAGTTGGCAAATGCCGCGTAAAAGTCCTTAAAACCGCTTTGGAAGCCAGTTGCAGGGACAATAAATGAGAAGGTTGAAAAATTTGTAGCGCTCGTATAAACCGAAATGAGAATAGTAGTGGTCGGCGGAAAAAGACCCGCGTTGTCGGTTTGGTATTTTAGGAGGAATGCATCGTTGTTACTAGCAGTAACCAAATCGGCACCAAGGCCGAAGCCGACAGTGGCAGTGTTAAGAACCCCGCCGTCCCATTTCAAGAATGCATTTGCTGTGGTCTGAGCGTCAGTAGATAAATTGAAGGCTCCGGCGATGTCGCCATTAATATTCATCTTGGCAGAATTCGAGGAGGTCGGATTGTATTGCGTAGTAGTTAACTGGGTAAATCGAGAGTTGAGAATCGTATCCTTACCGCTCATCGCGTCGTTGCCGGAAGGCATATTTACCGCAGCTCCGCCAAAATTTTGAGAACCGCAGGCACTATTGTTCGAGGAAACGTTCTGATACCAGCACGACGTGAATGGCGTTGGCTGTCCGTTGGCCGCACCCTTAAGGTAAACTGCACCGGTATTGAAATTGTCGATGGTTACCACTGCGGCTTGCGCCAAAATTCCCGAAAACGCGACCAACGTTAAAGGTATGCAGGACTTATTAAACATAGAGACTTGACTCCTCCGAAATATTTTTACTTCATTCCCTCTTTCCTGTGTCACACCTAGCTTCAGAATTAGATCACGGTAAGGGTACATCTGTATTTAACCAGATACAAAGGAAAATAGCAAGACTAAAGTTCAGGATAGTGAGTTGATTCACTTAAGTAATTCGGTAATGGCCTTATCTCCAATCAGCGTCCACCACTTGCCATCCGTTTTTCCTTTGGTATCAGGAATGCAAATTCTGAACCACTTCCCGCTTCGCTCTTTACGGTTACGTCTCCGCCCTGCGCTTTTATTAAGTGCTTTGCAATAGCAAGTCCAAGTCCAGTTCCTCCCATCTGCCTGCTTCTCGCCTTGTCCACCCTATAAAACCTTTCAAACAAACGAGGCAGCTCCTCCTCAGGAATCCCGATCCCGCTATCACTAACGTAAATTTCCAAGAAATCCGGTCTTTCCCTCAAACCGACGCTTACCGTACCGCCATTTGGGGTGTACTTCAAGGCGTTGTCCAGCAAATTAGTCAGAACTTGAATCACTGCTTCAGAATCACAAAACGCCTCAAGTTCTTCAGAACACGCCATTAGTGTCAATTCGATCTCTTTTTTCGAAGCAATTGGACGCATAGAATCGATTGCGTCTTCCAGCATCCGCTTCGCGCTGGCGGGGGCGAGATGAAGCTTTCTCTGGCCTAGTTCTATGCGGGATAGCGTTACTAGATCTGCCGTTAGATTGGCCAACCGGTGTGCGTTTTGACGAATGATCTCAACAAATCGAGTATTGTGTGCTGGATCCTCCAGCGCACCATCGAGCAAAGTTTCCGCATACCCCTGAATCGAAGCCAATGGAGTTCGTAGCTCATGAGAAACGTTAATCACAAAGTCCTTGCGCACTCTTTCCAACTTCTCAAGTTCGGAATGCTCCCGTTCCAATTCATGAACCATGCCCTGCAGTTTTCCCCCTGTCTCAATCAAGCGGTTGGACAACACACCAAGTTCGTCATTTCCTGTTCCAACTAGCTTTGCTTGAAAATTCCCTTTTGCCAGCTGATCGGCATACTCGATAATCGCCCCCAACCTCCCGGAAACGTTCTTTGCAAAAAACGCCGCCAACAGAAATGCCGGGATAAAAGCAAGAGCTGTCGAAAACAGCAGTTGCAACCGAATATGATTCACTTCCGATTGGACGCGGGAAATCGGAACGCCTAGTCTCAGTACGTTTTCACCATACGGCAACGCATAGTAAAGGAAGTCGGAGCCAAGTGTCTGGCTTTTGTGAATGTGGAAGCTTTCCTTACCAGCCAATGCTTCCGCAACCTCAGGCCGATTCAGGTGGTTTTCCATCATCGCCGGTTTGCCGGTAGAATCTGCGAGCACTCCCCCACGATTATCAACAATCGTTAGTCTGACCCCGGCTGAATCTGCAAGTTTGCGAAAACCTTCGTTATCCTTGATCAGCGCGTCCACTTGATGCGTTCCCGCAAGCATCTTCCCCTTTTCTGCCAGGCCGCCTCGCAAGAACTCCAAATAGGAAGAATCGGTCACGCGCGAAGCCATCTGGTCTACTGCAATCAAGGCCAGAACCAAAACACCCAACAGAAAGGCAATCAGTTTGAGGAAGATTTTACTTGTCATAGAATGCTAAAGCTTAATTTCTTTCGCTTGGATCTTCGACTTGTCGTAAACGCCAAGCCCGAGTTTGCCAGCATACTCAATATGCCCTGGTTCGCGAATATAGCGATTTGCAAACGGGTCGGTACTTCTCCCGGAACCCTTCATCAAAATGGCAGGACTCCGATCCCATACAGAATGTGCTCCCATCCGTTTTCGTTTGTCCTCAATGATGTCAATCAACAATCGATCCAATGCCACTGGATCCGTGCCTACCGCGATCCGGCCAGGATAAAAGGCATATTTGGCATCGTGAACAAAAGGGCCACCTTGCCATACCCCTTTTAATCCATCCATGATCTGCAAAACCGTCCTCGACTTCACTGGTTCAACATGTGCCAAGGTCCCAATGAAGGAAAATGTATTCGTCTTCTCCCATTTGTGCGAGCGGGCAACGTTCCCGAAACTTCCATAAGCAATATTCTTCAAACAACCCGTAACCCCGCTTGCACCGTGGTCCTTCATGTTAGGCACGTTGATGATTTTCGTGAAATGCTCAGAAATCATCCGCACCAGGTTAGACCGGGTATCTTCCTCGCCGAAAAAATCCACTTCCACATAAGTTTTTGGATCGTACCCTCGGAGGTTGTCGCGAAGATGGCTCGCGGCTTCTATGTGCACCCCGGGTGGAACGTATTTCTCATAGTGAACAGTATCAACCTGATCCTGAAACCGTTCATACAGCCAGACATTGCTCGCCTTCACTCCCACATTTTCAATCAGATTTCGCACTATTTCCCCAATTACAAACGGGTGCGAACAAATTTGCGGCGCTCCCGAACAGTTCAGTTTGATCCCCACCACATCACTTGGGTCAATAAACCGCCGCCAGGAATCGCGCACGTCTTTATCGCCAGTCAGTTCTGTCATCGCCCGCTGCATCATTTCCCGAACCACGGTTATATCCACCACTTCAGTTTCCGGATTGATCGACCTTGACGAACGCGTGGTCACCACCTTCCCAGGGTATGGGCCAGGCATTCCTAAACCCCCGCTTGGCTTGTAGCTTGAAACGATTCTATACTTCGGTAACTCAATACTTGGGACCGTTGCAGCCAGGGCCGCTGAAGTGGGGAGTGAAATGAAGGTGCGTCGTCGCATACAATTGCTCTTTAAGGCAACGTAACACGAAAGGAGCTCTCAATGGAAATTCAAAAGAAAACATCACGTCGCAAAGCATTGTTCGGGGCAGCCGCAACAACGGGTGCAGCCGCTGTATCAGTTGCTATGCCGGCGCAGGCCCAAACAGCACCAGTCAAAAAGGTGCATCGTAACGGACCAAAACCAGCCAAGACGCCACTATTCAATTCAGCCGTTTCCTACGGTAACCTGCTGTTCATCGCAGGCAAAGGCGCACACTTCAAAGGGGACATCAAGGCTCACACCAAGCATGTGCTGGACGAAGTGCAAAAGGCGTTGGAAGGTGCCGGTTCCTCCATGTCAAAAGTCCTCAAATGCAATGTATACCTTAACGACTTAAAAGATTATGCAGGCATGAACGAAGAATTTCTAGGACGCTTCGGCGATGAACCGCCAGTGCGCACTACCATCGCAGCCGCAGGTGGCATTCCCGGCGATTCCCTCGTTGAAATCGACGTCATCGCCTATATCTAGTTTAGAGATCCGAGAGATCCGGGACGGGGGCGCAATTCACTCGCGCCCCCAAACTCAAACAGCGTCGTGGAAAATAATACCCAAAGTATGCCGCCTCCCGCTACGCACGGTACTCACACCATGCCGCAGGTTCACTCTGTAAAAGCCCTTCGTGCCCTTCACTGGACGACGCGCAACAGGAAAGATCACGCCATCCCCTTGTCCAAGTGGAATAACCTCGCCGCGCGATTGCATGCGTGGCCGTTGCTCCAACAATAGAAACTCCCCACCAGTAAAATCCCGCCCAGGCTTTGAAAGCAGGAACGCCACTTGCAGGGGAAAAATATTTTCCCCGTAAATGTCCTGATGCAGGCAATTGTAGTCGCCCTCTCCATACTGCAGAAGCAGCGGTGTGGGTTTTGTTTGCCCCGCATCATGGCACCTCGCAAGGAAACCAGCATGCTCTTCCGGATACGGCGTTTCAATACCGGAACATTCATTCCAACCATTAGCTATGGAAGCAAGCGCCGGATATAATTCCGTTCGCAGCCGGTTCACAATTTCCGGCAATGGATATTTGAAATATTTGTATTCGCCGCGACCAAAACCGTGGCGCGCCATTACTACGCGGCTGCGAAACAAGTCGTCTTCTGGATAACTGCCTGCAAGCAACTGGCATTCTTCTTCAGAAAGTGCGTCCTTCAGAATCGCACTACCCTTGCTCTTGATTTCTTCAATGACCAGCGACTTAATCATCTGGTCACCAGTGCCTCTTTTGACAACAGTGCCTTCTTTCGCTCCACACCCCATCGATACCCCGAAAGGGCTCCATCACTTCGCACAACACGATGACAAGGAATGGCCACCGCTAAAGTATTCGAAGCACATGCCCGTGCCACCGCTCGTACCGATTTGGGTGATCCAATCCGCTCAGCAATTTCCGAATAGCTAGCCGTCATTCCCACTGGAATTTCCCGCAACGCCTGCCACACTCTTCGCTGAAACAAGGTTCCCTGAATGTCCAACGGTAGATCCATCCCTGCCCCCGGCGCATCCACCAAGCCGATCACCTTCACCACCTGCAACTCAAATTCCTGATCGCCAAGGGCAAGGTTAGCCTTTGGGAATCGGTCTTCTAATTCGTGAATCAAAGAGCCTGGATCGTCACCTAATGAGATTGAGCAAATCCCTTTCTCCGCTGCCGCAACCAGAATCGTGCCAAGCGAGCATTGCGCAACCGCAAACCGGATCGAAACCCCATCCCCCCCGGAACGAAACTTCGTCGGAGTCATCCCCAACATTAGAGAAGACGATTCATAAAAGCGGCCGTTGGAATTAAAACCCGATGAATAAATGGCTTCCGTCACGGTTGCCGCTCGATCCAATTCGTCACGCACTCTCTTCCCCCTCAATGCCGCCGAATAGCTCCTCGGAGTCACTCCCGTCTTCGTTTTGAATAATCGATGCAAATGATACGGGCTTAGTCCAACCACAGTTGCCAACTGGTCAAGACTAGGTGGCTCCGCTGCATCTTCCAAAACCCGGCAAGCCTTTTCCACTGCCAGCGCATGCAGTTCGTCCAGCGAAGCTTCTTTGGGTCTGCAGCGTTTGCACGGACGAAATCCAGCTCGTTCCGCCTCTTCAGGGGTTGCGTGGAAAATCACATTCTCTCTTCGGGCCAACCTCGCCGAACAAGAAGGCCGACAGTACACACCTGTGGTCTTTACGGAATAGTAGAAGGAGCCATCCTGGCTCTTATCCCGTCCAACAACTGACGTCCACCGATCTTCATCAATATTTACTTCAGCAAGATTCATCTGCGATTCTCCTTACATCCTAATACTGAACCAGGACGGAAGGAATAAAACTCCGCTGCTTGCTTTCAAATTCAGAAAATTAGCGCCTGTACAATTTGTTCCCGCGGATGTAATCCAGTACAGGCCTGGGAAGCTCACTGATCCTATGGCCATCTGCCAATCCCGTCCGAATATCAGAACTGGAAACTGGTAAATCCACACTATCCAATCGCTCCACCTTGGCACCTTCCGGGACCTCGTAGGTGTGGCCCGGTCTTGACGCTACGATGAAGGTGACCAGCGTCAACACTTCTTCATACCTGTGCCATGTTTTGATTTCCGCAAAAGCATCAGCACCAATCAGGAAGTAAAGCTCACACGCCGGTCCAAGCTCCTCCCGCACCCTCTCAATCGTCAAAATCGAATAACTTTTCTCAGCACCTTCTTCCATTCGAGAGGGCACAAAGCGCCGGTCAAAGGCACATGCGATCTCCACCATTCGGAAACGATGTTCAAAGCTTGCACCCAAACGCCGAGTCTTGTGCGGAGGATTGGCCGCAGGGATAAACAACACACGGTCCAAATGGAATTGTTCTACGGCTTCACGTGCCAATTCCAAATGAGCTGAGTGAATAGGATCAAAGGTACCGCCAAATATCGCGACTTTCAATATTCTATGTTAGAACAGAAACTTCACGCCCAACTGCACGTGACGCGGGGCGCTGGAACTCAACACCTGTCCAAAGGTGGGCGATCCAACCACTGCATCCGGTAGATCGAAATTCGTCCGATTCAGCAGGTTGAATGCTTCAATTCGAAACTGCAGCGTCATCGCTTCCTTCATCACAATGTTCTTCAACAGCGATGCATTCACTGTTGCAAAACCAGGCCCATCCAAAATATTCCGCCCGGAATTCCCGAACGATCCAAACTTCGGACTAGTAAAGGCCTTAACATCAAACCACGCAGATTGGCTTTGATTTGAAACAGTTCCCTGCCCCACTCGATTTGGCCTGTCCCCACCACTGCCATTAAAATTGCGGCCCGTGTTGGAATTGTCCAAATCAGGGTTCAAGATCACGGTGAAAGGCCTACCCGATTGGAACGACCACACACCATTCGTTTGCCAGCCCTTCAACCATTTGCCAGGAAGATCATAGGTGTAAGCCAATGAAAGTCTTTGCCGAGCATCAAAGCTGGAGCGTCCACGCTCCAACCGCGCGTTGTTTGAATCCATGGGAAAGTTAGGATCGCCAGCGCTCGCAAAAAAATTAGAAGAGTTATCAATCGATTTCGCCAGCGTGTAGGACGCAAGCGCCGTCAAACCACGAGCCATGCGTTGCTCAAAGCGCGCCTGCAAGCTGTTATAACTGGAATTCGCCCGCGACTCAATCGCCGTGATATCTCCGAAAAAGAAGTTCGGCCGCAAGTTCAACTCAGCCGTGCTGGGCACCGGCTGATTGAAGTCCCGCCCTGCAAGCAGCTTCGTTCCTTTCGATCCAACGTAACCAACTTCCACCATTCGCGCCGACCCGAGTCTCCGTTGAATTGAAAAATTCCATTGCTGAACGTATGGCGTTTTCAAGTCCTTCTGAATCGTCAGCACCGAAGGCGGTGTTGCAAATGGAAAGTTCGCCGGAAACGGATCATGAATAAACAAAGGCGCTTGCGCTGAGAAGAAATACAATTTGGAGTTGTAATAAGGAGGACTGAAGTAAAGTGCTTCACCCGGGGCCAATGGAGAGTAGTCGTGGTAAATACCATAGCTGGCGCGAATCACATTGCCGCCCAACTGATAGGCCAAACCTATACGAGGTGCGTAATTGTTGGCATCCGCACGATAACCGCCTCGGGGTAGGTTGCCAGTCCCCACGCGAACAAGTCCTCGCGTCGAGGGGTCATACAAATTCGCCCGGTCAAAAGCATCCACACCAGGCTGGTTGTATTCGTAACGCAGGCCCAACATCAGCGTCAGGTTCGATCTCACTTTGAAAGTGTCGTGAACGAAAAAAGCAGAACTGGCAGTGCGCAGGTGTTGAGCGTTGTCGAGTGTAGCCCCAGTACTCACCGTTGTAATTCCCTGCAGCAGTTCCGATAGCCCGTTTCCAGTAAATCCGATGAACTGCATCAGCCCGCGCGAAAGTACATCGCGGTAAGCATTCTGCTGAAGCGACCGCACTTCAACTCCAAACTTCGCTAGATGCCTGCCCTTGGTATAGGAAACCTGATCCACAAATTGAAATGTATTGGTGGTCCCGTGCTGCGGATTATTGTACTCATCCCCAATGGGTGAAAGTCCATTAACTTTGATAAAGCTCAAACCCCAATCACGGGAATTCGACGAAAGCTCCGGCAATCCAAGCTTTCTGTTCACGCTCGTACCCTGCGTTTCGTGCCGGGCACCCAGGGAAACTCGATTAAAGGAAATGCGTGCATCGTTCAGCAATGTAGGCCGAAACGCGTGAACATGCGCCAACATCGCGTTCTGAGCACGCCGATCCACAAAGGTTCCATAACCCGGAACCGAGGCAAAGCCAGCTCCTGAAAATGGGTTGAACAATGCATCGTCACCAAAGCTATAACGGAATGTCAGTTCTTTATGATCCGTACGAATATCAAAACGATTGTCGCTATCGGTAAGATTCGGGGATGAAGTGTAATTCGCCGCCCCATCACGATTTGGCAGTGGAAACAAAGATGCAACACCAACACCAATGGGATGCAGTCGTGTCACTGGGATTCTACTTCCCGGAAAAGGAGAGGGGTTCTGCTGAAAGATATCAATGGGAGGCCGGCGCGGATCGCTTCTGGAAAAATCACCAGTCCGTTCCAAAACCGTTGGCACGGTAGTGGTCTGTGTAATGCCCTCACGAACTCTGCGACCTTCAAAATCCGCAAAAAAGAATGTTGTGTTTTTTTTCAATGCCCCGCCCGCTGAAGCACCAAATTGATTTCGGAGATAGTCCGGGTCTCCATTTGCAAAGCGATTAGGGGAATCCATTGCGCCGTTGCGAAAGAATTCATAGACTGAACCGTGCAGAGCATTTGTACCAGACTTGCTGACGATATTGATCTGTCCACCAGCATTGCGCCCAAACGAAGCATCGTAGGAATTGGCCGCAATCTCGAATTCGCGGACCGCATCCACTGGTGGGTTCAAGGCGTAGCCATTCAATTTGGGGTCGCCATTGTAAACCCCGTCCAGGACGAAATTATTGGCATCCTCCCGAGCGCCGTTCACATGTACAGCAAGCTCGCCGCGCGCTGTTCCAGCAGACCCCTGAGCCGATAGCGTCACGCCAGGCGTTAGCAGACTTAGCTCAAGAAAATTGCGCCCGTCCAAAGGCAGCGAAAGAATCTGCCGGTTGTCAATGATCGTGCCCACAGTGGATGTATCTGTTCGAACAAGCTCCTGAATGTCTTTCACAGCAATCGAATCAGCACGCATCGCACCCACCGTCATCTTCAATGACATCCGCACGTTTTGATCAAGACGAAGAATCACTTTTTCTTCCGTGTTAGAAAATCCAGCTTTCTCAGCAACAATCCGGTATTCCCCAGGCTCCAAGAGTTGCAACTGAAATCCACCCTGAGCATCGCTTACCGAAACGCGTTCCTTACCCGTGGCCAAATTAATTGCCTTGACGTTCGCCCTTTCTACTCTTGCCTCAGAAGCATCAACAACAGTTCCGGAAATCGTGGACCTGTGCGTCTGGCCGAAAACAGAAACACATCCTATGAAACAAACAAGCAGCACTCGAAACGTAGTCAAACAAGTTTCTCCTGAGGGAAAAGGTATCCTTGAATTATAGCCGACCTTATGATCCTTACCCTGATTTTTGCCTTCTTTTTCCACGATTGGCCCCAGATGCTTGGGCCATCACGAAATGGCGTCTACACAGACTCAGACGTTACTTGGCCCTCAAAGATAGCATGGAAAAAACAAGTTGGAGCAGGGTTGGCCGCGCCGGTAATCGTTAACGGCAAAGTGATTCTATTCCACAGACGCGGTATGGAAGAAATTGTTGAGGCCTTTGACGACAAAACCGGTAAGAGCCTGTGGGCGTTTTCCTACCCTACGAATTACCGCGACGATTTCGGTTGGGATGAAGGTCCCCGCTCCGCGCCCACTGCGGCCGATGGCAAAATCTTTACCTTCGGCGCTGAAGGGGTGCTTCATGCAATTGATCTTGCGAAGGGAAAGAAACTGTGGCGCGTTGATGTGCAGAAAGCCTACGATGTTCCCAAAGGCTTCTTCGGTGCTGCCTGTGCACCTTTGTACTCCGATGGCAAAGTCTACTTGAATATCGGTTCCAAGCAAGCAGGCGTCGGCGCTTTCGATGCCAACACTGGCAAACTCATCTGGAAATCATCGAACCACGAGATGAGCTATTCCTCGCCAATACTATCCACTTTCGGCCTAATCTTCTTCACACGCGCAGGAATCTTGATCACGGAACCAACCACTGGCAAAGTCCTTCACGAACAGCCATTCCGCTCTCGCTCAAATTCCTCCGTAAACGCCGCGACGCCGCTTCTGGAGGGCAACATCCTGTTTCTGACCGCAAGCTACGGCACTGGCGCAATTGCCCTTGATCTCTCCAAATCGCCTCCCAAAAAACTATGGGCAAATGATGACTCATTGTCCGCGCACTATGCAACCCCCGTGATTAAGGATGGCTATCTGTACGGGCTGCACGGACGCGCCGAAAGTGGCCAGGAACTCCGTGCTGTCGAATTGCGCACCGGCAAAGTTGCCTGGAACATGGAGGCCGGCGGAACTGGCAGCATCACTCTGCTAAGAGATAAGTTGATGTTCCTTCGCGATGATGGTGAAATGTTCCAGGTAAACGCATCGCCGAAAAAATTGGAAATGTTGACTCATTTTAAAGCCACCGATGGCAAGGTCAGGGCGCTCCCTGCCGCAGGCAATGGCCTAGTTTGCCTTCGCAACGAAACGTATTTAACTTGCTATCGCTAATTAACAAGTATTGACCTCCAACAAGCGGTATTCTCAAAAGTAAATGTTCGCTTTCTTGGCACTCCCATTTCTGTACTTCCATGACTGGCCACAACTTCTGGGCCCCAATCGCAACGGCATCTACACCGATTCCGACGTCGCCTGGCCCTCCGCGTTCGCTTGGGAAAGAGAAGTCGGTGCTGGCTTTGCAGCTCCAGTAATCGCCGAGGGAAAAGTGATTTTATTTCACCGCAAAGGCAAATTGGAAATCGTCGAAGCGTTTGAAGCTGCCACTGGAAAGACTCTATGGACCTTTGAATACCCCACTAACTACAAAGACGATTTCGGATTCGACAACGGCCCCCGTTCCGCACCAACCGTTTCCGGTGGAAAGGTGTTCACGTTTGGTGCCGAAGGAGTCCTTCACGCAATCAACCTGAACACAGGTACCAAACTGTGGCGCGTTGATGTCCACAAAGATTTCAAAGTGGAGAAAGGCTTTTTCGGAGCAGGCTGTTCCCCATTGATTCACGAAGGCAAGCTCTTCCTCAACATCGGCTCTAAAAAAGCAGGCGTTGGAGCATTCGACCCTGCCACCGGAAAACTAATATGGAAAGCCACCAATCACGAAGCAAGTTACTCTTCACCCACCGCCGCCAAGTTCGGTGTCGTATTCTTCACACGCGAAGGAATCGCGGTCACCGATAAAGATACAGGCAAAGTAATCTACGAAAAACATTGGCGGGCCCGGGCCCACGCCTCCGCCAATGCCGCTTCTCCCATCGTCGATGGCAACCTGCTGTTCATCACTTCCAACTATGCAGTGGGAGCAATTGTCGTCGATTTCTCCACTACCCCGCCTACTGAACTATGGTCCGGAGACGATGCAATTTCCGCTCATTATGCAACGCCAGTCCTGAAAGACGGCTTCCTGTACGGACTGCATGGACCCACGCAAACCGGTCAACAATTGCGAGCAGTAGAATTGAAAACCGGCAGAGTTGCCTGGAAAATGCTTGCCGGTCAAGGCGGCGGGTCAGTCACGCTAATCAAGGACTACTTGATGTACCTTCGCGATGATGGCCAACTGTTCAAAGTAAAACCAGATCCCCAGAAACTGGAAGTTCTCTCCAACTTCAAAGTAATGGATGGCAAAATCAGATCCTTCCCAGCTATTGGCAATGGCTTAGTATGCATTCGTAATTCCACGTTACTCGCATGTCTTCGCTAGGTGCTCACCATTACTTCATCAAGTGACTTCTTCTTAATATCCGGCACGGTCGCATCATGAGCAGGATAGCCAACAGGGATCAACAAAAACGGCCTCTCGTTCACTGGACGCTTCAGAACCTTGTTCAAAAATCCCATTGGACTTGGGGTATGAGTTAAGGTAGCCAAGCCAGCCCAGTGCAGCGCTGTAAGCAAAATCCCAGTGGCAATACCAACCGATTCGGTTACATAGTAATGCTTGATTTTGCGTTCCCCTTCAAGTCCATAATCAATGCGAAACACTACAATCACGTAGGGGACGTCTTCAATAAAAGGCTTGTGCCAATCCGTCCCGAAAGGCTCCAGCGCATCCAGCCACTCACCGGGAAACCGGCGTTCGTAGTTTTCTTTTTCCTCAGCCTCAGCAGCTTCGCGCAGTTCTTTTTTCAGGCCAGCGTCACTAACCACAACAAAACGCCACGGCTGTTGATTCGCCCCGCTTGGCGCAGTAGCCGCCGCTCGAATCGCATTTTCAATCAATGCAAATGGAACAGTCTCCGTGGAAAAGTGCCGAACTGAACGCCGCTGTTTCACCCGTTCCAGAAACTCTCGTGAATCAGCCCCCTGTTGCTCAGGCGAAGGCCGCGGAAGTTGAAACGGAAGGTGCCCACCCATTTCTAATTGACTGCATTCTTAAAGCAGTAAAGTGCTGAACGAGTCCGCACATACAACATGCCATCAACAATGGCCGGTGTTGCAAAAATATCATCATCCAATTCGTTGATCTTCAAAATTTCCCACTCTGGAGCAGCCCGCAGCACACTCACCTTTCCGCCTTGGCTAGCCATATAAATCTTGCCGTCTCCGCCGACTGGGGAAGCCCAATATTGTTCCAAAGCCCCAGTCAACCGCGCCTGCTTAAACACTGCACCGTTTTCAGGATTCAATGACGTAACCACACCCCCATCTTTCACCAGAAATAGGGATCCTTGATAAAGCAGCGGCGTCGCTGTATTTGGCAACGATTTCCGATACCGCCACAGCACGTGAGTATCCGTCACATCACCCCTTCCTCCCAATCGCACTGCAAACACTGTGTTCTGAGCTTGCCGTCGTGCAGTCATGAACAACCACTCATGTTCGTCCATGAATAAATTGTGGTTCAAGTCAGCTTCATAAAACGCCCGCTTCTTCAATTGTTTCGGAGATTCGTCTTCAGTGATCAAGCCGTCTTTATTGGTATCGTACTGCGCCAAGGTTTCCTTCCAACCAGGAACTTCAGGAGGTGTTTCCGTATCCCCGCCAGACTCCCAGGAATTGATGTACGCAATATCTCCTTCAATTACCGGAGCGCCTTTCAATTGCCAAGCCATTCCACGAATCCACCAAAGCTTCTTCCCCGTAGACAGTTCATATGCCGACGTCACGAATGCCCCCGATGCCACAACTTCAGCCGGTCTACCCTTAGGACGGTAAATACTGGGGGTAGTATAGCCTCGCAAGTTCTCCAAACGAGGAGTGCGCCAGCGTTCCTTCCCTGTATCTTTGTCCAGTGCAAGAATATGCGAATTCGTGTCCTGATCCACAATCAGAAGCAACATGCCATCCGCAATCACCGGCGAAGAACCATGTCCATTAATGTTATTGAAAGGACCCATCGGCAGCTTCCACCGCTCCACACCATCAGCCGTATAGGAAATCAAACCGAAGTCGCCAAAGAACACGTAAACATTTTTGCCATCGCTCACTGGAGTGCCCGATACAGAGGAATTTGTCTTGTTCATTTCCTCCTTTCGCGGTCTGGGCGCTTCACGACGCCACAACTCCTTCCCGGTCCTGCGATCCAACCCAATCGTAAAAAGCTTTTCGCTTTCCTCCGCAGTAATGTAAATTCTTGTCCCGGCAAGAATGGGCGACGAATGCCCACGCGGTACTTGTGTCTTCCAAACAACATTCTTTGTGGGCCCAAACTCTATGGGAAGATTCTTATCAGCAGAAAGCCCCTTAGCATTTACTCCTCTGAATTGAGGCCAATCAGCCGCCTGTAAAGCCACTAGTGAAAAAAAGAATGCCACAGAACGCATTGCTTTATTCCTTTTTCCCAAAGCAGTAAAGATGTTGGTGAGTTCGAATATAAAGCTTGCCATCCTCAAACGCAGGCGAAGCATTCACATCTTCATTCAAAGCAATCGTCCGTTCCACTTCCCAGGCAGCACCCGGCTTAATAACGCTCACATTGCCCGCATGGCTAATAGTAAAAATCCGTCCATTCGCAGCACCTGGAGAAGCGAAATAATCACCCGGAGCATCTGTCAGCCTTCCTTGCTTCAGCACTTTGCCAGTCTTCGAATCAAGCGCCGTCAAAATGCCGCTTTCTTTCATGATGTAAAGAATTCCTTCGTACAACAAAGGAGAAGGAACGTTGGGCAAGGATTTGTAATAACTCCAAAGCGTACTAGCTTTGGTCATATCGCCCCTGCCGCCCAGTTTAAACGCGTGCACGGCGTTGACAGCCTTCTTCCGTCCTTGATACAGCTTCCAATCTCGTTCTTCCAAAAATCCTGTCCGGTCAAGATCGAAAGAATCCCACTGGTTAACAATTTTCTTTTCTGGGATTTCTTCCTTCGATAATTTCCCGTCCTCGTTTTTGTCCCACTTGCCCAGGTACTCCTTAAAGTCTGCGATGTCTTGCTGATTCCCTTGATCAGCATCTCCCGCCCAGCCAAGAACGTAAATATTTTCCTTGTCCATCACAGGCGTCGGCTTCAATTGCCAGGTAAGCCCGTCCACCCACCAAATGGGTTCGCCGGTATCCACTGAATAGGAAGTCAGTCTTGTGCTGCCAGCTACAATAACTTGCATTGGCGCATCGGCAGGCTTATATAAAACCGGCGTTGAAAATCCCCGTGAAAATTCAGACCTGTCCCGCCTCCAGATAATCTTTCCCGTATCCGGATTAACCGCCATGAAGTAGGAGCCAGTTTCCGCATCACAGTTTAAAAGCAATTTGCCGTTTGCCAGCACAGGTGAACTAGACATCCCCATAGGCGTATTGAATGGACCCAACGGCAATCGCCATCGCTCCTTTCCGTCTTTCGTAAAGGAGATCAAACCAAAATCAGTAAAAAAGAAATGGACGTTCTCCCCGTCCGTTACAGGGCTAGCACTGGCTGGACCATTTGCTTTGTGCAATTCTCCACGCCGTTCCCTGGGCACCTGCCTCCGCCAAAGCTGCTTGCCAGTCTTTCGGTCCAAACCGAATACATACAGATTTTCGTTTTCGTGACCGGTCAGGAAAATGCGGTCAGCACTAAATACTGGGGACGAATGGCCGGGCGGTAAAGGCGTTTTCCAAACAACATTTTGGTCCACCCCAAATTCCACCGGCACGCTCTTGGCATCGGAAACACCAGAACCGTTAGGACCACGAAATTGCCGCCATTCTGTGGCCGCGAAAGTATAGGGCGAAAAGATAATCGCAAGAAATAAAGCAGTGCGCATCATGATCCGATCATCATACAACGCCAGCAGGGGGCATTACCCGCACCGCATCATTTGCCGATACGGAAACTTGCCATCTCAGTGGTGTTGCGAACCAGTAATATGCCATTGTCAATCGCCGGCACATTCCACGTCTTGCCGCTAATGGCTCCAAACTTTGCAAGTTCCTGGTGGCTCTCCGGTGTAGCCTTCACCAGCACCACATCTCCGCCTTCACTCAACACCACCAAGTGTCCGTCCGATAAAAGAAGTTGGCCATAGCCATAGCGGCCGCCTTTCCATTTCAACTCACCAGTGCGCGCATCCATGCAGGCCAGAATAGCTTCATCAAAACCGTAAATATTCCCTTGATATAGAACCGAACTGGAAAATTTGTTCTTCATCTTCGTATTGGTCCAAAGGCTTCGTGCGCTCAGCTTGTCTTCAGTTTTCGTCAGTTCAACTAAGGCCGCACCGTGGCCATAACCAGCTGAAATAAAGACGTGGGTGGCATCAACAACAATGGGTTGCGCAGCATTCACGTCATACTCCGTTGTCCAAGGATATTCCCACAGCAACTTGCCATCTTCCGGTTTCAGTCCCACCATCCGCGAGGCCGTCACAGTTACAATTTGCCTCACTCCGCCAAGCGTTGCCAACATCGGTGTGGTGTAAGCCTGCTGATCATTCAGCGCACTCCAAATCCTTGCTCCAGTCAATTTGTTATAGGCCACAATCGACTTTCCCTTGTTGCCGCCCGGTTGCACAATCACCTTGTCATCGACGATCAGCGGAGCCGAAGACATTGCCCAAGTTAAGTTCTGTGCCTCATTGTCCACCAGGATATTCTTGTTCCATTTCGGCTTGCCTGTTTTTGCGTCCAACACATACAAATCACCGGATGCACCCATTGAATAAATCAAACCCTGGTGATATGCAGGCGTGGCTCGAGGTCCTGGCCCTCCCATCGATTCCTGAAAATCCGCATCGTAGGAATGAACCCATAACTCTCGCCCCGTCTTAATGTCGTACGCAGTTACAGCTTCCTTCGCCCGCCGCTGCTCAATCGTGTATGCAACTCCATCAGCCACTACGAACGAAGCCCAACCGCCGCCTATGGGCTGCTTCCACAAACGCTCCAACCCCTTCTTCGGCCACAAAGTAAGAATCGGTGCTTGCGAATAAATTCCATCCCGGCTCGGCCCACGGTAATCTGTCCAATAAAGGCCGCCGGTAGTTGGCTTCGCCTTCTCTGCCAAGTCCGCAGAAGCCCGCCCTTCAACTACAAGAGGATCTGTTTTCTGGGAGTTTTTTTGTGATGCGCCAAGAGCAAATACATCAGCGGTCGCTGGCATTGTTTGCAGCGGTGGAGTTTGAGCTTGAGCCGCTCGATCCTGCTCCAACTTTGCATAATTCGATTCAGGTTTGCCTCGACGAAGCATAGGTGCCATACCGCTACCATCAAGATCAAGATGAAAGTCGGCCCAATAAAAAACGTGAGCCGCACCAATTGCCGAAATCAACAAACTGCCCATCAGTTTGCGAAACGTCCCAAGGTTGGGATTGATCCACAACAAAATCAAACCAATCGGAGGCAATATAATTGAGCAGCCAATACGAGCCCATCCTGAGTGATACCACTTTGGTTCCATGTAACTACTAGTTTAGCGCCATCATCATTCCATTTAAGGGTAAGATAGAGAAAATCCACTATGAGTCAGACTGACCTGAACGCAAAGAAAAGCGCTGCGCGCAAGACTCTTGATGCGCATGTCCGCAAGATTGTAAATTGGCATTTCGATCCTGAAACGGGTAGCCCGTTCTGGCTCAATTGGGCCAAACAGAAGAAATGGGATCCGCGCAAAGATGTCAAAGGCTACGACGATCTAGATCGTTTTGGAAACTTCCAGGACGAATGGCTGCGCGGTGGTCCCGTGCGCAAATGGGTGCCAAAGGCTTATGCCAATTCGCCCGTTTCGATTTTTGAAACTGGTGGATCCACTGGCGTGCCCAAAGCACGCATCAACGTGAACGATTTCAGAATTGATTACGAAAACTTTTCAGAAACCTTACCCGACAAGTCTTTCCCCAAAGGGGCCAATTGGCTCTCGCTTGGACCCACTGGTCCGCGCCGTTTGCGCATGGCTGTTGAACACTTATGCCAACATCGCGGCGGAATTTGCTTCATGGTTGACTTAGATCCACGCTGGGTCATCAAACTTTTGCGGCGGGGCCAAATTCAGGAAGCCGAGCTTTACAAACAACACGTAGTCGATCAAGGCCTGACTCTGTTAAAGGCTCACGACATCAGTTGCATGTTCACCACTCCGAAACTCCTCGAAGCCATTTGCGAAAAAGTTTCGTTGAAGAAACTTGGCATCAAGGGCATTTTCTGCGGTGGCACAGAAATGACTCCGCAGTTCCATCGCTTCGCTGTTGAAGAATTGTTAGATGGTATCTATTTCGCTCCAACATATGGCAATACGTTAATGGGCTTGGCAACGCACAAAGTTCCCAACAAGGAAGATAACTGGGCCATCATCTATTACCCGCCGGCACCTCGCGCTGTGCTAGAAGTAGTGGACCCCGACAATACAAACAAGCTGGTGGAATATGGCGCCACTGGCCGCGTCCGGTTAACCACGCTTACCAAGGAATTCTTCGTGCCCCGCTTCCTGGAACGCGACGAATGCGAACGCGAAGCCCCTTGCGATCAGTACCCATGGGACGGAGTTCGCAACGTCAGACCATTCTCCCGCTTCCAGAAAAACGTAGTGGAGGGGGTGTATTAATGCTGCACATTCCCATTTTGCGCAGAGGGGAACCGTATCGCAGTGTCGAGATTGAAAAGGCCGTTCACTACCGCACCCGCGAACCGTTCGTGGAGTGCTCTCGAGCCAACTCGGGCTTGGTGAAGCGCGATCTACTAACTCAAGACCAAGTCCACAAACGGATGTCCGCCTTTACCACTGCTGAACTTGTGGCCATCTCTATAAAAGCTGGAAAGCACTTTGGCGATGATGATTTGCCACTCGGCGATTCCATGCAGTCCCCGCAGCAGTATGTTGAATCAGTATGCGCCACCACTGGTCTGCCATGGGTGATGGTGCGGCGCAACATGACCAAAATTCGCGGAGTCATGGAAGAAATTGAAACCGTCTTGCGCGGCCTTACCAGGCTTCCTGACTTGAATGTCCTGGATACCGGCTATGGCAAAGTAAATGGACAAGCCGTCAGCTTCTTCCCGCGTGGCGATTCCTTGGGTGTCATTCTGCCCAGCAACTCTCCCGGTGTTCATGCATTGTGGGTTCCGGCCATCGCTATGAAGACTCCATTGATTCTGAAACCTGGAAGCGCTGAACCATGGTCGCCCTATCGAATTGCACAAGCCTTCATCAAGGCGGGCCTTCCGAAAGAAGTGTTCGGCTTCTATCCAACGGACCATTCCGGTGGCGGCGAAATTTTGCGCCGTTGCGGACGTGGCATGTTGTTCGGCGATGTTGGCGCAGCCAAAGCCTGGCAGGGTGACCCCCGTATTGAAATTCACGGCCCCGGTTACAGCAAAATTATCATCGCCGCAGATCAGGCTGACAATTGGGAAAAGTATCTGGACCTGATGGTGGAATCCATTGTCCAAAATTCCGGCCGGTCCTGCGTCAATGCATCCAGCATCTGGGTAACCAAGCATTCCCGTGAAATCGCTGAAGCCTTGGCACAACGCTTGGCAAAAGTAATTCCACGCGAAGAAAACGATCCTCAGGCGGAGATAGCACCTTTTGCAAATCCAGACGTTGCTCGCCGTTTAAGCAGCGTGATTGATGGTGACATGGATAGTGATTCAATCGACGTAACAGCGAAATACCGTGATGGTTCCCGTTGTGTTGATTTCCAAAACTGCACGTATCTGTTGCCCACCATCATCCATGTGAATTCCGCGGAACACGCTTTAGCCAATCGTGAATTTCTGTTCCCCTTCGCCAGTGTTGTCGAAGTGAAGCAGGAAGAACTTCCTGAAATTTGCGGCCCAACCCTGGTGGCTTCCGTTCTTACAGAAGATAAGAAGCTCATGGCAAAATTGTTTGGCTCCTCGCACATCGGACGCCTCAACATTGGCCCGCTCTCAACCATGAAAATCAGTTGGGATCAGCCCCATGAAGGAAACCTGTTCGATCACTTGTATGCCCGCCGCGCCTTTCAAATGGCGTCATGAGGATTCTGCAGATCACGGCCGGCGCCGCGTCCATGTATTGCGGCAGTTGCCTCAAGGACAACGCGCTGGCTACCGAATTGATGGCTCTGGGCCACGATGTGGTTCTGTTGCCATTCTATACGCCAACGCTCACCGACGAACGCAACGTTTCCAACCAGAAAGTGTTCTTCGGCGGCATCAGTGTTTATCTACAGCAGACAATGCCGCTGTTCCGAAAACTTCCGCGTGTGTTCGATAAACTCTGGGATTCAGATTGGGCATTGCGCGCCGCCTCTCGCAAGTCCATCGCAGTAGGCGCAAAGTTCCTTGGCGAAATGACGGTGGCAGTATTGGAAGGTGCCGAAGGACCCATCGGAAAAGAATTTTCTAAACTCACCGAGTGGCTTAGCACAGAGCCGGCTTACGACGTTATCAGCATTCCCTACACCCTCCTGATTTCTCTTGCCCCAGCAATGCGCAAGGTGGCTCCAAAGTCGAAAATCATTTGTGTCCTGCAAGGTGAGGATCTGTTCCTTGATGGCTTGCCTGAACCGTATCGAGCTCAGTCCATGGCTTTAGTTCGCAAGCACATTCATCAAGTGGACCTGTTTGTATCTGTCAGTCAATACTACGCAGAGTTCATGGCGGGATACTTGGGAATCGAACCACGAAAAATTGTCACAGTGCCAATCGGCATTCATGCGCAAGACTTCCAGCCCTCCAACGAACCACGAACCACGCCCCCATATAAGATTGGATTCTTCGCTCGCATCGCCCCAGAAAAGGGCCTCCACAATTTGTGCGAAGCCTATCGCCTTCTACGTAAAATGCCCGGTGTACCGGACACTACTTTGGAAGTGGCAGGTTACTTGTTAGCCGAACATGAAAGTTATTTGTCCGAAGTGAAAGCGAAGATGCAAGAATGGGGCTTGGCCAGCCACTTTCACTATCATGGCGCGTTAGATCGTACCCAAAAAGCAGAGTTTCTACGAGGATTAGACGTGTTCAGTGTACCCTCCGATTATCACGAACCCAAGGGCTTATTCCTCCTCGAAGCCATGGCATCTGGAGTACCCGTAGTGCAACCAAGTCATGGAGCATTTCCAGAATTATTAAACCAAACGGGCGGTGGTTTGTTAGTGGAACCAGGCAATCCACAAGCGCTGGCCGACGGTCTTCTGCAGTTTTTGCAGGATCGCCAAGCAGCCGCAAGAACAGCACAAGCGGGCGCTGCTGGTGTCCGGCAGTTTTTCACCGCACGGCACATGGCTCAGCAAACTGCGGTTGCCTTTGCAGCAGCAGTGGGCACTCCGTAACATCCTGTTGGAGGAACTTCTATGTTGGTAGTCTCGTCGTTGTCCAAGCAATATCCGTCAGGTGCCCGTCCGGTTCTCGTTCTAAACCAAGTCTCTCTCACCTTGCATCGCGGTGATGCGGCAGCAATCATGGGTCCCTCCGGATGCGGCAAAAGCACTTTACTCCATATTCTAGGCGCCTTGGACGTTCCCTCATCTGGTACCGTCACTCTCGATGGACAAGATCCATTCATCCTCGCAGAGGCAGCGCAAGCCCAATTCCGCAATGATAAAATCGGGTTCGTTTTTCAGGATCACTGCCTCTTGCCACAATGCACTATCCTCGAAAATGTATTGACCCCAACTTTGATTGCCAAGCCGGATTCAGGCGTCAAAGACCGTGCGAAATTTCTCATCGACCGCGTTGGCCTCGGTTCCAGAGTGAATCACAAACCAGGCGAACTCTCCGGGGGCGAAAAGCAACGTGTCGCCATCGCGCGAGCATTAATTCGCAATCCCATTTTGCTTCTAGCTGATGAACCCACGGGCAACCTGGATGAAGCCACTGCAACTTCCATTGCCAATCTGCTGTTCGAATTGCATAAGGAAAATAAAACAATCCTTCTTGCAGTAACCCATTCCAATGAACTGGGCGCTCGATTCCCATTCAGCTTCCGTATGCACAGTGGAATTCTGGATCGGTCATGAAGCAGTTGATCATACGCAACCTCGCCTTTTATTGGCGAACGAATTTGGCCGTTCTGATGGGCCTCGCGGTAGCAACTGGTGTGCTTGCCGGCGCTTTGATGACTGGGGAATCTGTTCGCCGCAGCCTGCTTCAATTGGCAGTTGGCCGCTTAGGGAAAACCGAAGTAGTTGTATCCGGCCGACTCCCATTTCGCGAAGCCCTAGCCACGGATCTGAAAGGCGTGCCGACGATCAGCATGGAGGCCATTGCACAACATCAAGCCTCCGGCCGTCGCGCCGCCAAAGTTCTCGTATATGGTGTCGATGATCGATTTTGGAACTTTCACGGTTGGTCAGGTGATGCGCCTGTTTCCCGCCAAATCCTAGTAAGCAGCGCGCTTGCTGCAGAGTTGAAAGCAGCCGAAGGCGAATCCATTTTGCTGCGCGTAGAGAAACCATCCGAAATTCCCCAGGAAACCTTACACGGCCGCCGCGAGGACGCATCGAAATCCATGCGCTTCGCCTTCAAAGGCATTGCTCCTGAATTTTCTCTGGAACCAAAGCAGGGAGCCATTCTGGCTGCCTACGTCCCACTTTCAAGATTGCAACAGGAATTGGATGTCGTCAGCAAAGCCAATGTAATTCTGTTGCCTGAAACTGCAAATGCCACGGAAACCCTTCGAAACAAATTCACACTTGCAGACGCCGGCTTGCGGCTCAGACGACTCGACGATTGCCAATGCATCCAATTAGAGAATGGCGCAGGTTTGCTGAGTGAAGAGCAAGTGAAGATAGCCTTGGCGGAAGCCAAAAAACTGAACCTCCGTGCCGAACCTCTGCTTACTTATCTGGTAAACTTCACCAGCAATGGCCTTCGACAGTTTCCCTATTCTCTAATCTCAGCCATCGACCTTCCCGCTCTTGCAGCCGCTAAAACAAAGAACACACCAATTGTGCTGACCGATTGGGCAGCTCGTGACTTGCAAGCCAAGCTCGGCGATCTAATATCCATGGAAGCCTTCGTATGGAAACAGGAAGGTAAGCTTGGAACCGAAACACACCAAGCCGAAGTGGTTGGCTTTGTCCCTCTCGTTGGTGGTCCCGGCGATCGAGCCATGGCCCCAGACTATCCAGGCATCAGCGATTCCGACGATCTCAGTGATTGGAATCCACCCTTCCCCATGGACCTGAATAAAGTCCGCGCAGTCGACGAAGACTTTTGGCATAAGTACAAGACCACTCCTAAAATGTTCGTGCCCCTTGCCGCTGGACAGAACTGGTGGGGGTCACGCCATGGCAACGTTTCTGGAATCCGTATCTATCCCAAAGATGCACGCTTCGAAGAAGCATTTCGCAAAGCAATCGATCCCGCAACGGTCGGCCTCACTGCAACCAACATTCGAAACGACACCATAGCAGCATCCACAGGTTCTACCGATTTCGGCGAATACTTCACCTACTTCAGTTTCTTCCTCATATACGCAGCACTCATCCTTGCAGGGCTCTTTTTCAAACTCGGTGTTGACCAACGGCTTCGTGAAATCGGCCTGCTTCGCTCAGTAGGATTTTCCATGCGCAAGGTCCGCCTGCTGTTCTTAGGCGAAGGATTTGTTTTAGCAAGTCTGGGTGCCTTGCTCGGCTGTGCCCTTGCCATCGCCTTCGCCTGGTTCATTCTTTTCGGACTGCGGACTTGGTGGAGCGGCGCAGTAGGCACACAAGCTTTGGTGTTGCACGTCACTCCCGAATCGCTGATTGGAGGTGCCATCGGAGGCTTTTTAGCAGGCTTGATTGCGCTCTTGCTCGCACTGCGGAAAATTCCCGCAGCAACCCCAAAAGGCCTGTTAAGTGGACGCGTCGATTCCGCAACTCCGACACGCCCGTCATTGCTGGTTGCCCTAGCCGCAGGCTTCGGCGCGATCGCCTTAGCCTTACTAGGAGCATCCGCAGCAGGCCGCATCCCCAACAGCGCAGGCTTTTTCGGCGGCGGCATTTGTACGTTAATTTCCCTGCTAATTTGTTTTCGACTCTGGCTTGGTTCCGCCAAACAAGCTTCCGTTGAAGGCTCTGGAATTGCAGCTCTAATTCGTCTTGGCATGCGTAATGCTTCCGAACGTCCCGTGCGCAGTGTACTTTCAGTAGCGTTGATTTCCTCGGCAACATTCCTGCTGATCTCAGTAGACTCCTTCCGCCACTCCCCTCACTCTCAGAAGCTCGACCGCACTTCTGGCAATGGTGGCTTCGCTCTGCTCGCCGAATCGCAAACACCCATTTATCACAACCTCGATCTTCCGGACGCACGTGCAGAATTGAATCTTCCGCCAGCAGTATTCGCCCCATGGAAGATTACTAGTTTCCGATTAAAGCCCGGAGCTGAAGCCAGTTGCCTGAATTTGTACAAACCAGATAATCCCAAAGTCCTTGGTGCGCCCGATACATTCCTGCGTGCTGGCCGTTTTAGTTTTGGCGATTCTATAGCGCAAACAGACGAGCAGAAAAACAATCCATGGTTGTTGTTGCAAGGCGATCCTGTGAATGGAGCCATTCCCGCCGCCATTGATTTCAACTCCATGGAATATGTGCTGCATAAAAAGCTGGGCGATGAAATCATCGTCAACGGTGCAAAACTTCGTCTGGTAGGTGCTTTGTCCGGTAGTATTTTTCAGGGCGAATTGGTAATTGCCGAAAAACATTTCCTGAAGACTTTTCCCGAATCCGCAGGATTCCGCTTTTTCCTTTTGGATGGTCCCGAAGATCAAGCCGCCGCCATTACTTCAACCCTTGAAGAGTCTTTGGCGGACTCAGGCTTCGATGTGTCCCCCACTGAAGATAAACTACTGCGCTTTCACGCCGTCGAGAATGCTTACCTTTCTACTTTCCAAACGCTTGGACTTCTGGGACTGCTGCTAGGAACCTTCGGCCTTTCCGCCGTTCTACTTCGCAATGTCTTGGAGCGCCGCAGAGAGTTGGCACTGCTCAAAGCCGTCGGTTTTTCACCGAAACAATTAGGCTGGGTAGTGTTCGCCGAAAATGGATTACTGCTCCTTATGGGCTTGGGCATTGGTCTGGCAGCCGCGCTGCTGGCTGTAGCTCCAGTGCTGAAGGGCAATGGATCCTCAATAGCATCCATGATGAGCCTGCTTGGCCTGGTATTGCTTGCTGGCCTGGGAAGCTCCTTGCTTGCCATGCGGGCTGCGATCCGTTCGCCCTTGCTTGCGTCTCTTCGAAGCGAGTAATCTAAACCTATGAACAAAATCGTATTGGCCACAGCAATCATGCTTGTTGCAACCACTTGGGGCGCAGATCCAAAGACCATCGCCTACGGTAAGTATCTGGTCGAAGAGGTGGGCAAGTGCCAAGAATGTCATACTCCGAAATTGGAAAACGGCGAGTTTGACAAAGAGAAATGGTTGAAGGGAGCGGTGCTCGATTTTCAACCGATGCACCCGGTAAAAGACTGGCACAAAACTTCCCCTGACCTAACGGCAACCAGCCGTCTGTGGTCAAAATGGGGCGAGGCTTCCATGTTGAAGTTCTTAACCACCGGCCTTACACCAAAAGGTACGCCGGCGGCTCCACCCATGCCCGCATACAAACTGAATGCGAAGGATGCTGAAGCAGTCCTGGAGTATTTGAAATCTCTAAAGTAGCAGCACTGTTTTCTTTCGCCTTCCTCACCGTTTTCGCCCAGGGTCCGGCCAACGTATTGGTAGTGGTGAACAGCACCTCGGCGGACTCGCGGCAAATTGCCGAATATTATGTTCGCGCCAGAAGCATTCCTGCTGGAAATGTCTGTAGGATCACCACCACGGCTGAAGAAAATATAGCGCGCGAAAAATTCGAAAAAGAAATCTTCGAGCCAATTAAGAAGTGTCTTGAACAACAAAAACTGGTGGATCAAGTTTTGTACATCGTCACAACCCTTGGCGTTCCATTGCGCGTATCTGGCAAGGTCACAGGCACTTCCGCAGACGGCGCAAGTGTCGATTCTGAACTTACGCTTCTGTATCCAGTCTTGAAGGGCGCATCGCTACCCGCCTCGAATGGTTTCGCTAACAATCCTTTTTTCCGGCAGCGAGATGTTCCCTTTACTCATCCGCGATTCGCTTTGTACATGGTCACTCGCTTAGCAGCCTACAGCGTGGCTGAAGTGAAGGCAATGATTGACCGTGGATTGAAAGCTCGGAACGTCGGCAAATTTGTGATTGATCTCCCAGACCCCTCCGACCGTGAGGGCAACAATTGGCTTCGAGACGCTTCAATCCTGTTACCCAAAGACCGCGTCATTTTTGATGATTCAGAAAAAGTGCTCTACGATCAGACGAAAGTTATCGGATACGCCGCCTGGGGCTCGAACGATCGCAATCGGAAGAAACGTTTCTTGAACTTCGAATGGCTCCCCGGGGCTATCGCCACCGAATTCGTTTCCACGAACGCCCGGACCTTTACAAAACCTCCTGACAATTGGAACATTTCCTGGTGGGATCAAAAAGGAATAGTGCCTTGGTTTTTCGGGTCGCCTCAAACCATGTCAGCTGACTATATTCACGAAGGCGCAACTGGCATTAATGGAAATGTCGAAGAACCTTTTTTGAAACTCTGCCCTTGGCCGCAATATGTTCTGGTGGCCTATTTTGGAGGGCGGAACCTTGCGGACAGTTACTATTCAGGCATCCCAGGACTCAGTTGGATGACGGTTGTAATTGGTGATCCACTCACCCGATTGCAAAAATAAATTCAGTCCATTTTGTGACGAGCTTTCAAATCGAACTTATCGCCGGCAGAAAGAAAGTAGTAAGGCTTCCCGTCTGTATAGATCGCCACTTTGCTTTCTCCCACAACTTGAAATTGGGAACCATGTACTTCAATAGCCGTAGCTTCGTCAATGCCAATGCCTAGCAGTTCGGGGTGGGCAGCAATCACACTCACCAAATCTTTTTCTCTCTGGCGCTTCAGTAAATGCTGATCCACTGCAACTGGCCGCAGAAAACCGAACCCTTCTTCATAGCCTTTGGCCATCATGATCGTATTTCCCTCCCGAGCACCACGCACCATGTAAGATGCCTGAATACTGGCTCCAGCAGACGTCCCTGCAATTACTCCGCCGCGGTCCAGCAGCGCTTCAAGTTCACGATGAGTGCGAGTATGCAAGTAGGAATCCACCAGACGCCATTGGCGTCCCCCGGCAATCCAAACAGCCCGAGCCTTCTTAATTGGAGCAACGAATTCTTCCGTATCGGCCAGGCTCTTATCCCGGGTATGCAGCAAAGTCACATTCGTGAATCCCGCCTTTTGAAGTACCCCGGATTCTGTAGCATGTGCGTCGTAGGTATCGGCATCACCGGCCGTAGGAATCAGAATCACCGGAGCATCATAGCCGCCAGCAAGAGCCGCGAAGCGATCGAAAATAGCCTTGCCAACCGCCCCTCCACCAATAACCATCAACGACCCTTTTGCAGGACCCGACGCAGGAGCACCAGCTTGACCGAAAGCAAACGACACCAGCAACAATGAAGTAAGAATGCGAGCCATAGATGCGATGATAGCAAGATGTTCTCATCCCGATTGGCCTGGGAGACTGGCCGGAACCGTTTAGTAACAGCCCTCGAGTCACGCCACAATGCTTCGAAGCCAGTTCTGGACCTCACACAATCGAATCCAACACAAGCCGGAATTGTCTACCCTGGTTCGCTGCTTGCTGCCTTTACCGACAATCGGTCGATGCACTATGATCCCGATCCGCGCGGCCTTCTATCTGCCCGGCAATGCGTAGCCACTCACTTTGGGTGCGCAGTGGATCGAGTGATGCTCACAGCCTCAACCAGTGAAGCCTATGCTTGGCTATTCAAATTACTGTGCAACCCAGGGGATGAAGTGCTGGTTCCACAGCCATCCTATCCTTTGCTGGATTACTTGGCAGCGCTGGAATCGGTCGTAGTAAAACCATATCCGCTGCGCTATCACGAAGGTTGGTGGCTGGATTTTGAGGATCTGGAAAAAGCAATCACTTACCGTACAAGGGCAATTGTTGTAGTGAATCCCAACAATCCTACCGGTTCTTACTTGAAGCAAACGGAACTGGCACGGTTGAATGAAATTTGCCAGAAACATGATTTGGCCATTATTTCTGATGAGGTGTTTTCTGGATACTCCTTGACGGAAGATTCTTCGCGATGCTCTACCTTACTTGGCAATGAAGGGGCATTGACGTTCTGTCTCAATGGACTCTCGAAACTAATTGGATTGCCGCAAATGAAACTGGGTTGGATGATTGCAGTTGGACAGCAATCCGAGGATGCATTGGCAAAGCTGGAGTTGATTGCGGATACCTACCTCAGTGTTGGCACTCCAGTGCAGTATGCCCTACCCTCTTTACTGGAACTGCAAAATAATATCCAGCAGCAAATTAATGAAAGATGTTCGGAAAATTTGGTCTTCCTAAAAGCTCTGATGCGAGCACTGCGAGTTGAAGGAGGTTGGTACGCCACAGTGGAGGTTCCTCGAAACTTCACTGGCGACGAGTGGGCGCTTAGGCTACTTGAAGATCATGGTGTGCTAACGCAGCCAAGTTATTTTTACGACTTCGAACAGGATTGTTATCTTGTACTGAGCCTTCTAACGGAACCCGGCACATTCCAGGAAGGAGCGCGCCGGATAGCTTCGGCGACTATTGTTTGATTAGCGTCCCGCCGCGACGACTGACTTCGCTCCAGCCACCGTTGAGCTTCTTTCTGTTGTGGAAGATCCGGAAAGATCCGGGGAAGATCCGGGGGGAAGATCCGGGACGGTGGTAACAATTCCCACACTTCATCCAGGAGTTGATAGGCTTGGCGGTCGGAATTGTTACCACCGTCCCGGATCTTTCCCCCTCCCGACCACCGTCCCGGATCTTTCCCCCCCGGATCTTTCCACAACCCGGCGCGTTCTAGGAAGTAGCGCGCCTGAAAGCTTTCGCAACTAACTATTGTTTGATTAGTGTTCCGTCGCGACGACGGACTTCACCCCAGCCGCCGTTGAGGTCCTTTCTGTCACCACGTTCTCCGTAACCAAATGGATACTTCTTGGCTGCCTTCTCGTCGATTTCAATGCCCCATCCTGGTTTCTCGTTGGCATACAAAAAGCCGTTCTTTTGTTCTGGACAACCAGAGAACACTTCCTGGACACGTTCATTAAACGGCGAGTATTCTTGAATTCCGAAATTGTAGCTGACCAAATCCAACGCTACGTTAGCTGCGTGCCCAATCGGGCTCACATCACCAGGACCGTGCCAGGCCGTTTTCACTCCATGCACTTCGCCCAATATGGCGATCTTGCGGCATGGCGTTAATCCACCGGCTTGCGAGACATGAACGCGAATGTAGTCAATCAGTTTTTCTGTAATCAGCGGTGACCATTCGTGCGGGCTGTTAAAAAGTTCTCCCATTGCGATTGGAGTGGTGCATTGATTCCGTATCAGGCGGAACCATTGAATGTCTTCTGGTGATAGCGGATCTTCAAAGAAGAATAGCTTGAACTGCTCAACGTCTTTGCAAAACTGAACGGCTTGCGTTGGGCTGACGCGCTCATGGACGTCGTGCAGCAATTCCACATCGTCCCCTAATTCTTTGCGGCAGGCTTCAAACATTTTCATGGCGCGGCGAATGTAGTCGCGTGGTTCAAATACTGGTCCATTGTGAAGTGACATCACTTTCACGTCGTTGCGGCCAGCACCGTATCCGGCTTGGCCTGGAACGCCGATCTGCACACGAACATGGCGGAAGCCCTGTGCCATATATTTTCGGACGCTGTCGATAATTTGGGGAATATCTTCGCCCGATGCATGGCCGTAGCAATCCGCAGCTTCGCGCATTTTGCCGCCCAATAATTGATATACGGGCATGCCGGCCTGACGTCCTTTGATATCCCACAATGCCTGGTCAACTCCGCTGATGGCGTTGTTCAGCACCGGCCCATTTCGCCAGTACGATGAGTTATAACAAGCCTGCCAAATATCGTCGATACGATCGGCGGGCTTACCAATCAGGAACGGCTTCAAATACTTCTCAACCGCCGGAACCACCAGGTCAGCTCGCTGCGTAAAGGTGGCGCAGCCGTATCCATAAAGTCCATCCTGATCGGTCAGGATCTTCACAACAGGCAGGCGTAAACCGGCGGGTGCTGTGGCGATCACCTGCACATCCTTGATCTTCGGCGAAGGCGTCGCGCGCGTTGCGCGGTCCACTTTCGTCTGTGCGGCCAGTTGTCGAGCAGCGAGCGTACCAGCGCCCAATGCGAACAAATCTCTGCGTTTCATCCCTTCTTACCCTCCACCATTTTCTTTAACGATTCCACTTGCTTGTTGATCTTCGATTGCCTTTGCATCAACGAAACGGCGTAGATAGCCAGTATGCTCCAGGCAATCGAAAAACCATAAAACATGTAAGTAAAATTGCGGGAATCCATAGTATGAAATGTCCTTAAATTAAGTGGAGTGAGCCCAGCGGCGCAAGCCGTCCAGTTCGCGCAGGGCACGTTCCTGACGCAGGCGAATGGAGATAAACACAACCGCCAACAACAACAGCGGAACCCAATTGGCATAGATCATCGCTTCCATCGCAGGGTCCATTTTGCCATCAGCACCGCGGATACTCAAAACTGGACCAGGATGCTGAGTACGCCACCAGGTGATTGCTTTCCAGGTAATCGCTACGCTGGTGAAAGCGAAAATGTTTAGCACGGCGGTGATGTTGGCGCGCTCGCTAGGATCGTCAATTGCTTTGCGCAACATAAGGTAGCCAAAGTAGACCAGCCAACTGATGAGGGCCCATGTTAGGCGTGGATCCCAAGCCCACCAGATGCCCCAAATGATGCGGCCCCAAATCATGCCGGTAATTAAATTAATGGCGGCGAAGGCCAAGGCGACTTCAGTGGCGGACATTGCGAAGGCGTCAGCGCGAAGGTCTTTTTTCCACAGATAATAGGCGCTGGCGAACATGGAGGATATGTAGCACGTACCAGCAGTGAAAAACGCGGGAACATGAAAAAAGATGATGCGATAGATTGCACCTTGATCAACTTCGTCGGGGATCTGCAAGAACATCACATAGAGGTTCCGGACGAATAAAACAGCCGCCAGGGCACCGGCACCGGCAATTAGTTTGTCGCGCATAATTTATCTCACCAAAACAAAGTCTACCAGCGCCAGGGATAGCGAGGTAAAAATAATATCAAAACCTACAAGAAGTTTGAGCCACGTAAAATTGTCGCCAGCCAATGGTTCGTTGCTAAGCACGACAGTGGTTAATTGAATTGCGGCCATCAGGGCTGGAATCAACATTGGATAAAGCAGCATGGGTAGCATCAATTCCCGCAGCCTCAGATTCACGGTAAGAGCACTAAATAAAGTTCCAACCACGCTCATGGCCCAGGTGGTCAGGGCCAGCACCAGGAACAGCCAACCTGGTTGACTCCACCAAGTGATGTTGTAAAAGATGCCGAACACTGGAAGGCTGACACATTCAATGAACAGAAGCATCACGAAGCAGGCAACGGCCTTGCCCAGAAACAACGATGCGATGGGGAGTGGCGAGGCTATTAGAACATCAAGACAATCGTTAGGCAATTCGCGAACAAAGCTGCGGTTTACGATCAGCGCTCCGGCGAACATGAAGACCAGCCAAAGTAGGCCTCCAGCAAATTCTTTGGTGGATTCCGAGGATGGGTCAAAGGCAAAACTGAATAGCAACAATACTACGATTGCGAAAGCACAGGAGGCATTGAGCGCTTCTTTAGTGCGCCATTCGGAACGGATATCTTTTCCGGCGACGGCCAAGGTGAGCTTTAGAAATCGCATTATGGTTCACCACCGTGATCCCGATAGAGGGCAGCAGGATCATCGACCATCGCCTGGGTTCGTGGGCCGCAATAAGCAATTTGGCCTCGACGCAATAACACCACCTTCGTGGCCAATTCCAGGGCCTCGCGCAATTGATGGGTGGATAGAATGATGCTTGCGCCACGGGATTTTGCTTCGCGCATCAAATCCTGGAGCAGCGCAATGGCACGATCGTCGAGCGAAGTGAAGGGTTCGTCCAGCAGAAGCATTTCGGGCTCATGGAGGAACACTCGACCCAGGGCTAATCGCTGGCGCATGCCGCGTGAAAACTCGCGGGCGGGGGAATCGGCAACGTGAGCGAGGTTGACGCGCTCCAGCCATTTCGAAGCCACTGAAGCTGGATTGTCCACTTCATAAAAGCGCGCGAAGAGTTTCAGATTTTCAAAGGCCGAGAGTTCGTCGTAGATGCCAATGTTGTGACCCAAGTAGGAAGTCCGGCGGCGATCGGGAAGGTTTACGGCACCTTTGGACGCGCTGGAAAGTCCGGCAAGAATTCGAAGCATAGTGGTCTTGCCTGCGCCATTGCGGCCAAGAAGAGCCAAGCAGGACGACGATTCCAGCTGGAAGCTGACTTCGCGCAACGCTGGATAATCACCAAAGAACTTCCAAACGTTCTCAACCGAGATGGGGGTCATTAGACTTTCTTGCGCAACTGCCGGAAGAAGCTAAGCAGCAGAATAGCACCGCTTAAAGCTACGACGTAATACTTCCGTTCCATAATGCGGGAAGGGGAAACAGAGATTTCCGGGCCATCATCCTTATTGGTTTCCGGGCCGCCCTTATCGAGCTCTCCGGAACCAGTCATTTCCACGGTGTACTTTTCGCCGGGGATTGAAAAGATGCTGGCTTGAGTGGTTGGTTCATTGCCGCGGGTTTCAATCCCTTCGCCCTTCACTTCAACGCCGGCGGGAATTGCCATCATGGTGCTTTCAGCCTTTTCGAGGAGACGGCTGGAAAACTTGCCGGGCGATTTGAAGTCGACTTTATAGGACAGATCAATGCGCGTTTCGCCGGGTTTGATGGGAAAATCCACTTTCATCACTCCGGGTTCGTTAGTCTTTTCTGGAGCACGGCGGATGGGCATTCCTTGCGGCGCGGTGGCGTTTACTTCCACATTGCCGCGGGATCCGGCGGGGATTTCAAATCGCAAATTGCCACGATTGGAATCATTCCAGGTGGTCTTGCCATCGTTCCTGTAAAAGAAAGATTCGCGCACGGAAAGCTCAGTGGCTGAGGGTTCCAGCAAAATCATGTGCTGGTTGATTTTCACTGAGCCGCGTGCGGTGGAACTGGCATAAACATTTAGCATTAACCCGGTGGCTGGCATTCCGGGAGGCAGCATCTTATTATAGGTGACACCATCAAAGGCGGCTTGCAGCAAGTGTGGTCCGCCAGTGGTTGGCTTGTCGATGGCCCATTTGCCATCGGGACCTGTTTTGACGCTTTCCAGGGATTCCGGTCCCTCCTGAGAAACCTTATATAAGGTAACGGTGGCACCGCCTTGCGGCTTGCCGGTGGTTTGGTTCATCACCACACCATCGACCGCTGCTATTAGGGGAAGCGCAGCCATCCAAATCAGGGAAACTTTCATGCGGCCTCCATGGGCTTGCCGCACTGCCCGCAGAACTTGAGATTTTCTTTGAACTTTGCTCCGCAATGGGGACAACCTGCGCGATGTTTGGCAGGCTTTGCAGACGGAGCAACGTTTGCCACCTGCACTCCTAACTGCTGCTTTAGCTGTTCCATATCGGATAGAACTTTCGCCAATTCACCTTGCAAATCTTTCTTGGTGCGGGCATAGTCTTCGTCGGAGAGCTTTCCTAAGCGGAATTCAAATTGAAGGTCGCGCAGATTGTCGTAGACGCGCTTTTTTGAATCATCCAAATGTTGGAAAGGATTAATAGGTTCGGGTTTGGGAAGATCTTCTTCGCGAACCAGGAAGGTGAAGAGAATAACACCGACCACAATGAGGGTTGCTATACCAATGAGCATCAGTCGAGCTTTTCAAATTCCTTTTCCGCCGCGGCGTGGAAGCGGTCTAAAACCTGGGGGTGGAGGGCATCCACAACTACTGGCTGGCGGCGATTGTGTTGGATGAACCAGTATATAGCCAACAGCCCAATGGCGATCATCACAAAAGGCATCAGCAGCGCCATAGCGTTGAAACCTTCTTGCGGAGGTTCAGCTAAAGCCTTGTTGCCAACTTCTTTGACGATGGCGGCGACTATGGAATCGTCCGACATGCCTTTTTCGAGCATGCTGGAAATCTGCTCGCGCTTAGGAGCAGTATAGTGGCAGCCAAGCATGTCGCAGGTTCCGACTGTGTTCTTGCAGACGCCGCACAAGCAAGATAGTCTATCCCCTACGCGACGAACAGCCGGGGAGACCATAGATTCCTGCGCCATGCACAAGACCGCTACTAGTAAAAGAAGGCTACTTTTCCACTTGGACAGCATTTCTCTCCACAACACCAACCACTTGCGTACGGGCATATTCCAGGCGCACTTTACTGGGGATTAAACAAACGATGGTGCCAGCAAACATCACCCAGAAGCCAATCCAGATCCAACTTACAAGGGGAAAAACATAAGCTTGAATGATAGCCTTTTTACCGTCAGCAGAAGTGTTGGCGAAATTCATATAAAGGTCTTCATTTAAGGCTCGGACGATACCCACAGAGTGATAGGGTTCGTTTTGCGCTTTGTAAACGCGGCCTTCTGGCTCCTTGATGGCGTAAGGCTTGCCGTCAATCGTAGCTTCAATCATGGCCTTGCGCCAGACATAGTTATCGTTTTCACCCATGGTGATGTTTTTCATGGCCAAAGTGTAGCGGCCAATTTTCATGGTCTGGCCCTCGCCGATTTCCTGCGTCAGGTCCAGATTGAAAGCAGCACCAGAGAAGCCGATGAAGCAGAGCACAACGCCCATGTGGATGAGGTAGCCACCGTAACGACGAGTGTTGCGGTGGGTTAACTCCACCATTGCAGGCAAGAATCCGATACCGTCCTTGACGGAAATAGATTTGCTGCCTTTGTAGAATTCCGAGGAGATGGTTAGGGTAACGAACATGCAAAGGCCGAATGACATTAAGGCATAGGGATGGCGCATACCGGCAGCGATTAGTACGGTGATTAAGAGCAAGCCGCCGATGGCGGAATTCATGAAAGCGCGCTTCAAGCTTTCGGCGGTGCTGCGACGCCAGGCGATGAGCGGACCGACGCCCGTGAGGAACATCAGGAACAGGCCAATGGGAATATTGACGCGATTGAAAAAGGGTGCCGAAACGCTGATTTTTTCGCCGGTGACGGCTTCAGAAATAACCGGGAACATTGTGCCCCAAAGAATGGCGAAGCAGCTTGCCAGAAGAATGAGGTTATTAAACAAGAAGCTTGATTCACGGCTGATGACACTTTCGAGTGGCGTTTCCGATTTCAGGAATTCCAGGCGATCGAGAATCAACCAAGTGGTGAGGGATATGCCGATGGCAAGGAATGTTAGAAAGTACGGACCGACTGGAGACTGGGCGAAGGCGTGTACCGAACTGACGATACCGGAGCGGGTAAGGAATGTTCCGAAGATGGAAAGGAAGAATGTGGAACTGACCAGCACCATGTTCCAAACCTTCATCATGCCTTTCT
>JAYUSZ010000100.1:0-2146 GCA_043755435.1 Bryobacterales bacterium
TAGAACACGGGCCCAGAGAACTGGAACTGCTGTTCCGCGCGATTGTCTACCACCCTTCCGCTCCTGTCCTGATCGCTGATAACGATGGTAACTATCAGGAGGCCAGCGTCGGTGCCGGCAAGCTGTTAGGTGTTCCGCGAGAAAAGATCATTGGGCGCAAAATCGACGACTTTGCTCCGGCCAACTTGAAACCACAGGTTTCTCAGCTTTGGCAGGCATTTCTGAAGCAAGGGGAGCAGAAGGGCGTACTCCCGCTGCTGGCTCCCGATGGCACATTGCGTGAGGTCGATTTTGTTGCCAAAGACAACGTGTTGCCCTTACGACATGTGCTGGTGCTTCACGATAAGACTGAGCATGAGGCGACCGAGGGAGCCTCCCTATCCTGGGTGAGTGACTACGGGCTCTTTTTAGTCGATGTGAACGGTTGTGTTGCCGCCTGGTATGCCGGGGCGGAACGGATTTCCGGTTATCGGGCGGATGAGGCGATTGGACAACACCTCTCCTTTCTATATCCGCAGGAAGAACATACTCGGGCCAAGTTGCAGGAAGAGTTGAACCGGGCAGCCGTTGAAGGACATGTGGGGACGGAGGGCTGGCGGGCCAAAAAAGACGGTTCTCGTTTCTGGGGCAATTCCATCACCATGGCCCTAAAGGACGAGACGGGGAATTTGCAGGGATATGCGCGAGTTGTTCGCGACTTTACCGACCGTCACGAACGGGACGAGAAACTGCTGCGCAAACGTGCGCGGATTCGACCCATTCCAGCAGTATCGACCATTGCAGGCGTTGTTTCCGGCGAATTTGATCGTGTCCCGGAAGTGAACGATGTGTTTCTGGACATGATTGGGTACACTCGCGAAGATTTGAATGCAGGTCTGATGCATTGGCCGGAACTCACTCCGCCGGAATACGCTCCGCTTGACGAATTGGCCCATGAAGAAGGACTGCGGTTCGGAGCCTGCACTCCTTTTGAAAAAGAATTGATTCGAAAGGATGGGACTCGTATCCAGGTGCTGGTTGCCACAGCAGTATTAAAGCTTTCGCCCTTTCGATGGATTTCGTTTGTGCAGGATCTTCGAGAGCGGGACCGGTTCGAGAAAATTGAGGATGAAGAGGTTGAACTCAAGCAGGATTTCGCAGAGATTGTCGGCAGCAGCCAGAGTCTAAAGCGTGTGCAGCAGCAGATTGAAGTGGTGGCCCCTACCGATGCAACTGTCTTGATTCTTGGGGAGACTGGCACAGGCAAGGAGTTAGTGGCCCGGGCGATCCACCGGATGAGCCCGCGCAAGAACCTTCCTTTTATTACCTTGAACTGTGCCGCCATTCCAACAGGGCTACTGGAAAGCGAATTATTCGGCTATGAGAGGGGTGCATTTACGGGAGCCTTGCAGCAGAAGATCGGCCGGTTTGAAATGGCTCACCGCGGAACACTTTTTCTGGATGAGGTCGGCGACATTCCAATCGACCTGCAACCGAAGCTGCTGCGCGCGTTGCAGGAAAAGGCTTTTGAACGATTGGGCGGCACCAAGACGATTCCAATTGACGTGCGTTTGGTGGCGGCTACGAATCGAAACCTTTTGCAGATGATGGGAGATAAGCTCTTCCGCAGTGATCTCTATTACCGGTTGAAAGTGTTTCCGATTACAACCCCACCGTTGCGCGATCGTAAAGACGACATCCCCATTCTTGCACGGCATTTCACGAAGAAGTACGCGGAGAAGATGGGTCGGCAGATTGATAAGATTACTGCAGACACAATGAAGGCGCTGGTGGACTGGAGCTGGCCAGGCAACATTCGCGAGCTTGAGAATTTCATTGAACGGGCGGTGATCCTTTCGAGTGGACCAAGCCTGCGTGCGCCGATTGAAGAGATTCGGGAAGATGCCTCGGAAGGCGCAGACAACAGCGCTACGCTGGAACAAGTAGAGCGAGAGCACATTATTAAGGTGTTCCGGGAATGCGATGGAGTTGTGACGACTGCGGCTACTCGCCTTGGGCTGCATCGGACAACGCTGAACGCAATGATGAAGAAGCTGGGGATCTCTCGAAGCGATCTGTAGAAATAGCCGTACCAACCGCTCCCTTGCGGTCACGGCTCGGAAAAGCGCTCAAGCGGTCACTGGAACTTTTCGACCACCACAAAAGT
>JAYUSZ010000101.1:0-13842 GCA_043755435.1 Bryobacterales bacterium
CTGAGTAACTCGTTGGGTTTGCGGCTTTCTTACATTGCCAATAAGTCAACTAACTTACCCTGGGCGCCGGATCTGAATCAACCGCTGCCATCGACGCGATACTATACACAGCGTCCTTTGACGGATCGTCCATTCCCGAACTGGAATCTGATTTACAGCCGCGACGCCGGAGCCAATGCAATCTACAATTCCTTCCAAGGCGAGTTGAATCGCCGCTTCGCATCGGGCATATCGTTCACGTCGGCATATACACTGGCCAAGAATCTGGCGGATAATGCAGGACCCAACCCCAGTGGCTTTGCAGGCGAAACAGGGGGTGGCCGTGTTACTGATTCGCAGAATAGACGAGGAGATCGGGGCAACGTTTACGCTACGCGCCGCCACCGATTCGTCAACACGTTTGTGTATGACCTGCCCTTCGGCAAAGGCCGCAAGTATATGACGACGGCCGGCCGCGCAGCTGATGCCGTGATTGGTGGGTGGCAGCTTAGTTCGATTCTGACCCTGCAATCGGGGCCATACCTGACGCCTACATTTTCCGGTGGCGACCCCTCCGGAACGAACGCGCCAGCAAGAGGTACGCAGCGTCCTGACCGCTTAGCAACGGGTGAGTTGGCCGACCCGACTCGAGCGGTGTGGCTCGATCGAACAGCGTTCGTATGTCCGGGACGCAGCACTGGTGCCGATCAATTCAACTGCGGGATAGGAATTCGACCGGGCGTTGATCCTGCTCCCATTGGACGTTTCGGGAATTCGGGTGTCGGCATTATCAAGGGGCCCGGGACATTCGGCTGGAACATGGGAGCGAATAAGCGATTCCAAATAGTGGAGCGAGTGTCGATGCGCCTTGAGTCATCGTTCACGAACTTCCCGAACTGGACAAATCTCGGCGACCCGGAACTTAACATCACCAATGCCGCCTTTGGCAGAATTACCGGGTCTCGCGGTGTTGATTTCGGTGGTGGACGCGTGGGTCAGGTTGGATTACGGCTGGAGTTCTAGTCAGTGGGTTGTACCTTAATGGTATATTGAAAATGAAGCACACCACCCTTAATCGGTGGAGCCTCGTAGTTTGCAATGCGGTGAGGTGCGAGAGTGGTTGAATCGGCCGGTCTCGAAAACCGTTGTACCTGAAAGGGTACCGTGGGTTCGAATCCCACCCTCACCGCCATAATTTTGTCAATGACTTAGCAGTTTTCAGTCAGTTTCTTGGGCAATTTTGGGCAATCCATGTTAGACTTGGTCTAGCGCGATGGCCCTTAACGCCTACCGTCGGCATGCCACCAACTGTGTCGCCGGACGTGCGTTCGAAGGCAGATCCTACGAACATGACGAGCTCCGGCGGAGCGCGAAGAAGTGCTTCTGCCCGATTTACGCGTCCGGAACCCGTAGCGGGTAGCCGGGCCGGGGTGGTAGTCTTTCATAGGTGAGTACAACGGTGCGGCGAAAGAAACAACAATGGCATGCTGGCGATGAGTTCCGGATCTTGCTGGCAGACGGCGAATGCTGCTGGGGTAGAGTAGTCTCTATTGAACCTGATGCACTGAACAGTGCCGTTTGCGCTTTCTACCAAACCAAACCAAAACGAAACTGGATGAATTGCCCGGCCTTTACGCACCAGACTTATTAGCTGCGCTGTTCGTCACCCGGGACCTGCTGGATTCTGGAGACTGGAAGGTGATGTCGTCTGGCATGCCCCCTAGCATCGATGCGTTCATAGACCTTCCATCTATCCGAAGAAAAGGCTACGTTGGAGTAGAGATTGTCGGGTCAAGGAATGTGATCTCATTGCTCAACGCTTTTCATCGGCTAGTACCGTGGAACTCATTCCACGACGAAGACTATCTTGACAGTCTCATGCTTCCCGGTGTGAAAAGGCCCTCGAACGTTTTGCTGGTTGACAGATGACAAAGGTTTGAGTCTCCGCGACTTTCCTCGCTGACTGGCGCCCGGTTGGGCAATTTTGGGCAATGCCGTGCGGCGGGGGTGGCAAAAATGGCACTTGCGGCAACCAAGAATCAGCAATTTGCAGACTTAGAACCACGTCGAACGCTTCGAATCCCACCCTCACCGCCATCTCAATTTCGCTTCCTGTTAAGTCGTGAGTGCACTGGAATAAACCGGTAGCAAAAGGTGACGATCGGCGGGCGTTGAGTCCCGTGGTGCCATGCCCGCCTGTGATGACCGCCCCAGACGGGGGCAACTGCCGACGATTCCAGTGAGGCGATAACTTCAATTTTGTCGACCGGATTGAAATAGGACAAATTGTCCATGGCCACGTCGAAGTGAGTCATAATGAACATTTTTGGGCCCAAGCATCGCGCTTGGTCTTCTCTACTAAGGGAATTGTTGTATTCGATCTGGTACTTTCGATCCATATGGACCTGTGGACCGCCGATTGCCGCACGAAATCGTTAGTACCTGCGCGATTCTGGAACCACAGAATTACCCTACAAAACCACTGAACTACATTTGCGGTTACTTTTGCAGTACTGACAGAATGTCCCTCCAAAATTACGAGTGCTTGTTGTTTATCAACAAGTTACAAAATGGCATAAGACGTGCATTTATTAGAGCATGCGAAACCTCAAACAAGTCACCAATTTCGTAGGAATTGCGTTTGTCGTGGCCGGGACCGCGACTTTGGCTGCCGGTGCTCATCACCCTAAGATCAGTGCAGACCTGGAGGGGATGAACGTCGAAGTGGGCAACGAAGAGGTCGACGTAATCGTCCAGTATCGGAACACGCCGACGGCAAGGCATCACGCGAGGGTGACCACCCGAGGAGGGCAAGTCCAAGGGTCGTTGGACCTGATCCGCGCAGGATCCTACCGCATGAAGGTGAGTGAAGCTCTGGCACTAGCCAATGATCCAGACGTTCTCTACGTCAGTCCGGACAGAATGGTCACTGGTGCTATGGATGCAAGCCGCGCGGCGGTGAATGCCGCGGCGGCCGGCACCTACAGCCTTGATGGTAAGGGCGTCGGTGTTGCGATCATCGACAGTGGGATCACACCATCCAAGGATTTGCTCACAGGAACTAAGAGCCGTATTGTGTACTCGCAAGACTTCACGGGCGCTGTTCGAACCCAACTGGTGGGTACGACGGTCTGGCGGAATCCGCAAGATGACGCGTACGGGCATGGAACGCACGTTGCCGGGATTGTGGCTAGTAACGGCGCTAGTTCGACAGGAACTGGCTATACTCGCGTGTACGCGGGAATCGCACCGGGGGTAAATCTCATAAACTTGCGCGTGCTGGATACCTACGGCGCGGGCAGAGACAGTTGGGTGATCGCTGCAATTCAGAAGGCGATCAGTCTTAAAGGACAGTACAACATTCGGGTTATGAACCTCTCGCTTGGCCGGGGAGTATTTGAAAGCTATAAGACGGATCCCTTGTGCCAAGCGGTGGAGGCAGCCTGGAAGGCAGGCATTACTGTTGTGGTATCCGCTGGGAATATGGGACGGAACAACGTTTCGGGGATCAATGGTTACGGGACCATTTCCGCCCCGGCCAACGATCCGTATGTGATCACGGTCGGAGCGATGAAGACTTACCGTACTGCTTCCCGTTCAGACGACCGGATCGCCACGTATAGCTCGAAGGGGCCGACGATGATTGATCATGTTGTGAAGCCCGATCTCGTTGCGCCTGGGAATCAGATTGCGTCATTGGAGTCAACATACTCGAACGGTGCTTACATTGTCGATGGCTTGGGTGTGTACGCGTCCACCAAAATCTCCTGTAAAGAATACGATCCGTCGGGGATGACGAATGGCTTCTGCGTATCGGCCACGAATAAGCGAATCAGCGGCACCAGCATGGCTGCGCCCATGGTCAGCGGAGCGGCGGCTTTGCTAATCCAGCAAAATCCCTCGTTGACACCGGACCAGGTAAAGGCTCGTTTGATGAAGTCGGCGTCGAAAACATTCCCCACAATCACCACGACGGTCGATCCTTTAACGGGTGTGTTGTATACATCGCAGTACGATATCTTTACGGTGGGTGCAGGGTATCTTGATATTGCAGCGGCCCTGGCGAATCGCGACCTCATTCCCGGAGCGGCACTATCTCCTACAGTTTATTTGAACGCCGCTGACGGCAAAGTGCACCTCTCTCCGAATAACGTGGTTTGGGGCGACAATGTGGTTTGGGGTGACAATGTTGTTTGGGGCGATAACGTGGTTTGGGGTGACAATGTTGTTTGGGGTGATAACGTGGTTTGGGGCGACCGCTTTACCTCGGGCTTCAGCTTAATTTGGGGCACGGGCACCGTGAACGGATCGAGCCTTATTTGGGGGAATAGTCTGAACTATGTGGATGCGACGACGATTGTGACGAAGGGCGATACATTCTAGGAACGGGTTCTTCTGGACTATCCCTGTGGACTATCAGGATTGGCTGGAAACCAACTGGACCAATTTGCCAATCTGAATGCCAAACTGAGTTTTGGTGGTGCGGCGTGGGACTTGAGTTTTACGCTACCAGAAATGAGTGGCCTGGATCTTGGGAGGACCTTGAATTCCTTCGATGACTTCGGTGGAGAGGACAACCTGAAGATTCATACTTTCCCAATTTTTCGGCGCTACTGTTAGTAGCTTTTGCATGTACACCGGATTGGTGAGAAACTCACCTGCTGCGGCTGTTCCCAAGGGTGAAATCCCGGACAATGTTACGGTGACTTGATCTGTTTTAGGATCAATTAGTCTGCTGACAACTGCGTAATCCAGATGCATTTGGTGCAATGGAATTGCTCCAATAATCGTCCAATCTTTCTGATCCTTGTTCTGACGGTCAACAATGCGGCCCCATTCCGGTATCCGATACTCAACTCTAAAACGCAGTGTCTCACCCAGGCGGGACATCCAAGGGTTGTTGGCGGCTCCTATCAGCACAGTTGGCCCGTTTTGAAAATCATCGAAATTCGCGCGGCTGACTCTCAAAAGCCGGTATTGCTTTCCTTTGGCTTGAAGTAGGCCGGCCATCTTAGAGAGTGTCTCTGCAGCGGCAAACGTTAGCCAGTTTGAGTCGTAGCTTTGGGCCTCCCAAATGGTTGGGCTTTCCCTTGCTGGGTTGCCACCGATAGAAGACCGGTCTCCGATGCAAATGGTAACGTGATTTGCAGATGCCAAGATTGGCTTCCAGAACAAGTCCAATGCCGTTGGTGCGGGTGGCGTGCTCCGCAACCATAGAATGGCCGCCAAGACAGCAAGTGCAGGAACAGCCCAGAGCCATTTTCGCGAAAGACGTACCGCAGGTGGGGCTACTTCAACTTCGGGAAGTACGGCGGCTGCCGATATTCTCGGTCCTGCTGATGCTGGGGTTGCCACTGGTTGTTCAGCTGGAATGGTGAATTTGGGAATGTACGATCCGGCATTGAGCTCGATACGAAGCTCACTTGCAGTGTTGGGGGACTGGTAGTATTGAGCCAGGCGCTTGCGTATTTCACTGGCGGCGCTACGCACAATGTGGTCTGAACCGGTATCGTACTCCGGTCTGCGGTTGAAGACATCCACTCCAATATTGCGTTCTTTTAGGGAATCAGCTTTGCCAGCAAGAGTCTGGTCAACACAGTATTGGAGAAAGTCGGAGTATCGTTGGCTGTTGCGAAATGAAGGGCCGCTCAAAATTCGCTGAAGCTGGTTGCGAATCAACTCGGGAGTTAAGGTCGGGTGTACCATCAAATCCTGGCGGCAATTTCGGACATATTGCAAGTATATATCAATAAAGAATTACTCACTGTCTTGTGACTGTCAGAGACTGGTGCATTTTCAACACAGTACTGTAATTTGATATGAAGAAGCTCATACCGAAATTGCCAGTATTAGTTCCCCCCATCATTTTTCAATAGAAATTCTGAATGCGTGAGTACATTCAGAATGCGAAGGGCAGATCCAGCGTGACCAACCGCAGACGGTTATGGCGATAGTTTGTTGGATCTGACTTCCTCGCTAAAGATGAGATTCCTTGATGGAAACAGTGCGGGAGCAATATCTCCGCCAACGATCAAGGAGGAAGAGGTTCCGATGTGCCGCGGTCGAATACGTTCATTCGCTTGGAGGGGATCATGTTTTTCCGCTGCACACCGGGACCAATTCTGCTGATTTCCGTCGAGGAGTACCAGGATGGCAGGTTCCTGCGTCTAAAGTAAGATGGTTCCCTTCGCTGGGGGGTGCTTGGAATGATTCTAACTTCTAGACGCAGGTACCGGCCAGCTTTCCCTCCAATTACATATTCACTTCCAGCACTTCTTCAAAAACTGTTTCGGGCAGTTTGATGCCGCTGATTTTCAGCCGGTTGAGAATTAGTGGCGTAACTCCGGTGTACTTGAAGCGGCCCATGACCTTGCCTTCGGTGTTGACGCCGATGCGTTCGAAGGTGAAGATATCCTGAGTCTCAACGCGATCGTGCACAACACCGAGGACTTCGGAAATGGAAATGATTTTACGCGATCCGTCCTGCAGGCGGGCTACTTGAACGACTAATTTGATTGCACCAGCCAGTTGAGAAACAATGACTTTGGTGGGAATTTCCACGTCGGCCATAAGGATCATTGCTTCCAGGCGCGAAAAAGCATCGCGGGGATTGTTGGCGTGGATGGTGGTCATGGAGCCTTCCACGCCGGTGTTCATGGCTTGCAACATATCCAGAGTTTCAGCACCGCGGCACTCGCCGACGATGATACGATCTGGACGCATACGAAGGGCTGTGCGGACCAGATGACGTTGGTTGATGCCGCCTTCCTTATTCAAATTAGGGGGACGTGTTTCAAACTTCACCACATGGCGCTGCTGCAGTTGGAGTTCGGCGGTGTCCTCAATAGTGACAACGCGTTCATCTTCTGGGATGAAGCGGGACATGGCGTTGAGCGTGGTGGTCTTGCCGGAACCTGTACCACCGGATACCAGAATTGTGGTCTTAGCCTGAACGCACGCCGCAAGAAATTGCAGCATGGAGGGCATGACGGTTTTATAGGCAATCATCTCATCGGAAGTGATTACGTGGCGGCCAAAGCGGCGGATAGAAAGTGATGGACCATCGAGAGCAAGGGGGGGAATGATGGCATTGACGCGGGAGCCATCTAGAAGGCGGGCGTCGACAATGGGCGAGGCTTCATCGATGCGGCGGCCGACTTGAGAAACGATTTTTTCAATGATGTGGAGCAGGTGCGCGTTGTCTTTGAAGCGCACGGGAGTTAACTGCAAGCGGCCGCCGCGTTCGACGTAGACCTTATCGAAACGGTTGACCAGAATATCTGAGATGGAGGATTCTTTGAGGAGCGGTTCGAGGGGGCCGAGGCCGAGAACTTCGTCGAGAACTTCTTCGACGATGCGATTCTGTTCGGCGGTGGTCATGGGAATCTTTTCCTGTTCCAGGAGGCGTTCCACGACGCGGCCAATTTCAGCACGAACACGGTCCTTGGGAATAGACGCTACGCGTTCCAGATTGAGGGCAGTGAGGAGTTTCTTGTGAATTTCCGACTTGATTTCAAAGTAGCGGTCTGCGGTGCGGGGTGGAGGTGCGCCGCCGCGGTTAATTGGAGGTCGAGGTGAGCTGCCCATGATAAGAAATTCGATAAGGAACTAAATAGAAACACCGGCCAATGGATAAAGTAACGAGTACCATATCAAGTATACGATGCTGGATCGCCGCCAATTCCTGATTTCCGCTGCCATGGCGCTGCCGCAGACTGCGGCGGTGCGCAAGCCCAACGTGATTTATATCCTTTGCGACGAATGGCGGGCTCAGGCGTTGAGTTCGGCTGGGGATGTGAATATCAAGTTGCCCAATTTGGAGAGGCTGGAAAGTGAAGGCGTGCGTTTTTCGCGCTGCTATTCTGCCAATCCGCTGTGTGGGCCGTCAAGGGCAGCTATTCAAACCGGCAAGTTTCCCCATGCAGTGAAGAGCCCTGGGAACGATGAGATGCTTCCGCTTGAGGAAACCTGCGTTGCGCAGCAAATGGTGAAGGTTGGGTACAAAACTGGCTACATCGGGAAGTGGCATTTGGATGGAGGGGAGAGGCCGGGGTTTGTGCCTCCGGGACCGCGCCGGCGGGGGTATCAATATTGGGCTGCGGTGAACCGGGGCGAAACTTTTTTCGACGCTGTGTATTTTGGAGATTCCGGTGAGCCGATTTCGACGACTGGGTTTGAACCGGATTTTCAAACTGACTTGGCGATGAATTTCATAGAGAAGAATAAAGAGAATCCCTTTTATCTGGTGCTTTCCTTTGTGCCGCCGCATGCTCCATTTACTCCTCCGCCGCGTCATGCGAAGACTTATAGTGCCGAGGGGATTGCGCTTAGGGAAAATGTGCCTGCAGCTTCGGAGGCGACGGCGAAGAAAGATCATGCAGGATTCTACGGACTGTGTTCGGCGGTGGATGACAACATTGGCCGGTTGTTGAAGAAGCTGGATGAATTGAAATTGGCCGAAGATACGTTGGTGATTTTTACAGCGGATCATGGTGGGATGTTGGAATCGCACGGGCTTGTGGGGAAGAACGTTCCGTATGAGGAATCGGTTGGGATTCCAATGCTGGTGCGGTATCCAAGAAAGATAAAGCCGAGGGCAGTGGATGACTTACTAATGTCCAATGTTGACCACATGCCGACAATTCTTGGATTTTGCGGAGCGGAGATTCCAACAGATGTGCATGGGCTGGACCTTTCCGAGCAGATGATGAGCGGGGAAGGGAACAGGCCGGAATCGATTTATAGTGAGGGGCTGCTTTTTGAAGACGGCGAATGGCGGATGATTGTGCGCGGGTTCGATAAGTTGGTGATTGGGCGGGATATGAAAGTTACGCATCTGTATAACCTGGGGCAGGATCCGTTCGAGTTGACGAACTTGGCCAATAGCAGGGCCAGTTCCGTGTTGCAGGATGGGTTGATGGCATTGTTGAAGCGCTGGATGATTCGGACAGGGGATCGTGTTCCGTATTTGCAGCCGCGGAGGAGAGCTTAATGGAACTTACTCCCATTGGGTATGTGCACAACGAAGTGCGGCCTCCGCAGAAGATGACGAATTTTGGAGTGCTTTCTACGGTGGAGATTTTGCCGCAGTTTGCGGATGCATTGTTGCGAATTGAGAAGCATTCGCACATTTGGGTGATGGGATGGATTGATCGCGGGGAGCGGGATGTGCTGCAGGTGATCCCTCGGGGTGGAAGCGAACTACATGGAGTGTTTGCGGTGCGATCGCCGGCGCGTCCGAATCCGATTGGGCTTACATCGGCGCGGCTTTTGAAGCGCGAGGGGCTGGTGCTGCATTTGGACAAGCTGGATTTCTTGGACGGTACGGTGGTGGTGGATATTAAGCCGTATTTTGCTGTGCGGGATTTGCACTTTTCGGCGTCGAATCAGAGCTTGAATAAGGCAGCGAGTTCACAGGAATGTTAGGCAAGTTGAATTAATAACCAGCCTGCGGACCCCCTCACAAATACGCTGCATCAGTGTTCGCTGAAAAGACGGCATCAAATTACCGAGGGTCAACCGAAGTCATTGAGGGGATTCCGTTCAGTTATTCCCCACTGACTCGCGGTGTCCATCGAGTCTGCCCTTCAAAGCCTTTGTGCCTGATCAAGATATCGTTGATTGTCGGTTCTATCACCGGCGGCACAATCGCTATTGCACGGAAGTGTCAGCTTTTTCCTCCGAACCTCGTTGAAATCTGCTGGACCGACCTCTTTGAAAGTTTCAGGAGCATGAAACAGGGCGGGATCAGGATCTCCGGGGATTAATGATACAAGCACCTGTTCATTAACGCTGTCGCCGAAATCATATCTCGCGCGGACCATCGCGCATCCGTGGTCAGCCGCGAACCATTCCGAGTTCTTCCCGTTGGTTAACTTAATAGTTCGGATATTACCCAGCATTTCCTCACCATCAAACGATTCCATGTTTCTTCGAATCGGCGTGCCCGCAAGGGATACTGTACACTTCATGGCAGGGTCTCTGTACCATTTATTGATGTCAGGACGAGGTCTGCGCCATGAAGTTTTGATATCCCACAAATCCCCCACTGTAATGAGGTCGCCCGATGAGAAATGGATGTTTCTTGTTACCTCCGGGCCTGTTGGCCGCACTTGAGAGTTTACAACAGCGCGCGATCCGTCACTTCGGACTGCAACTGTCATCGTGACATCTGCAGGAAGAAGTTTGCCTCCAGAGTCCAGGACGGTGGATTTCAGTTTAACGGTATAGGGGATGGGCCCTGAACGCGCCCTAGCGGTGTAACCCAATCGGTATAGTAAACTACCAACCAACACAACCATCGTCGAGACGAATAAGCTGTTCTTAATAATTTGTTTTGTTGTCATTTTCTTCTAAAACTCCTAAAAGCAATACACCGAGTGGTCACACCTGTCGTTGTACGCGCCGCCGCTTCCACAAGGAGAATTGCATTCTACCCAGTGGCAGGCGTCGTACGACGCACCGCAGCCGCCTCGCTGCCCTTGGCTCACCCATGTCCCGCATCCGTTACTCTTGCTGCAATCTGATTGTGCCTGTAAGACGTTGGCCAACCCTAAAGCAACGATCATTCCGAGTTTGAGTTTATCATAATTTGCCATATTTTCTAGACCTCCTAAGCCTGGAGTGCGAACCTATCAACCGCTGTTGTCAAGCCAAACAAGCTGACAAAACAAAATTTAATGTTGCGGCAAAATCACCTTATACAACTTTATACAACTGCGTCTGAGAAGGAGCGCATTAGGATTTCAGGAAATTAGACTCTTGGTGGTTGCGGCACATGAGGCCAATCGTCTTGTGAACCCATCTACCTTTAGCCTAGGGGGGTGGAGGCGAGTTGCATGGAGTGTTTGCGGTGCGCTCGCCGGCGAGGCCGAATCCGATTGGGCTTACATCGGCACGGTTGTTGAAGCGTGAGGGGCTGGTGCTGCATTTGGACAAGCTGGATTTTTTGGATGGGACCGTGGTAGTGGATATTAAGCCGTATTTTGCTGTGCGCGATCTGCATTTTTAGGCATCGAACCTTGGGATTCGCTTGCCGCTTTAACACTTCGCTACTTCAAATACTTCTCAAACCAATCCAGGTTGCTGTGCATCGCGGCTATCTGCATTTTTGGCTCGGTCAGTCCGTGTGGTTGCCGTGGGAAGACGATCATTCGCGCCGGCACACCTTGTTGTTTTAGGGCGTTGTAGAATTCGTAACCCTGCGAAATTGGGACACGCACGTCGGCGTCGCCTTGCTGGATCATCGTCGGCGTGGAGACGCCTTTGACGTTAAACATGGCCGAGTGTTTTGCGTAAACCTCGGGGATTTCCCACGATTGGTCACCGAAATAGTCGGGCACAAACGCCGGGATGTCGGCGGTACCGTTAAAGCTCATCAAGTTGGTCACGGGAGCACCGGCTGACGCGACCTTGAACCGTTTTGTTTGCGTTACGATCCACGATGTCATGAAGCCGCCATAGCTCCAGCCCATGACGCCGAGCCTGTCAGGATCAGCGACGCCCATTTCTATTACTCGATCGACGCCGGTCATGAGGTCTTCGTAGTCTCGACCGCCCCAATCCTTGAAATTCGCACGGCGAAACTCCACGCCATAGCCCGATGAGCCGCGCGGGTTCGCCCTCAGGATCGCATACCCGCGAGCAGCGAAAGTCGCCAAAGGATAAACGCCGCGTCCGCCGATGTAGCTATGGGAAAAGACGCCAGCTGGGCCGCCGTGGATATTTAGGATGAACGGAACTTTCGTCCCAGCCTGATAACCAACCGGGTAGGTCAGCAACCCTTCGATCTCGCGGCCGTCTTTGCTCTTCCACTTGATGAGCTCGGTTTTTCCTACGGACAATTTTGCGATATCCTCATTTGCTTGAGAAATCTGTACCGGAGAGGCATCGCCGAGCTTGGCAATAAACGCTTCAGGCGGTGTGTTTGCCGTTTGCATTACCATCCCGAAAGCGCTTTTGGTGCTGTTCAGATTTGTTCCAGTCACAGCGGCCAATTTGGCATGATCCTCGGCAATGGTTCCGGCGGCAACATCGACCCGATAAAGGGCAGTTCCGGTTCGCTTGCTCTCTGTGAAATAAAGTTTTGTACCATCCGCCGACCAGCCGACGATATTCGGCTGTCCGTCATACGACGCGGGCATTACGCGCGGTTTGCCGCCAGTTGAGGGAAACAAATATATGTTTCCGGCTTGCGCCCAATGCGTCGGAATGCTGGTGACGAACATCGCGATCCACTTGCCGTCGGGTGAATAAACTGGTGTTGATTCGGCGGCGGCTGTGTTGGCAAGGCTGACGATCTTGCCATTCGCCACGTCATAAATCGATACATCTGATGTGGTCCAATAATCGGCGCGCGGGTCTCTTACATGGCTAAAAACAATTTTTCCGCCATCCGGAGACCAATCAAAACTTGTCACACTGAAATTTCCGGTGGTAAGTTTGCGGGGCTCGCGTTTTCCCGTTTCGTCCTTTTGAACTGAGATCGTGTAGAGCCGGGCCATCTTGATATTCTCGTCCACCCATCGAAAATCGTTTTTTCCTTTATCATTCTTTTCCTCGCCGTCCGATTTGGTGTCGGTCATCGTAAAGGCGATCAAGAGGCCATCGGGCGACCATTCAAAATCGATGGCTCCGCCTTTTAGATCAGTTAAGGCTTCGGCCTCGCCGCCGCCTGCTCTGAGTAGATAGAGATTGCTCTTATTGTCTTTTCGGGTTGAAGTAAATGCTATCCATTTGCCGTCTGGCGACCATTTGGGATTTGCCGATGATTTTTCGCCAAATGTCAGTTGATCGCTCTGCTTGCCATCGGTGGTCGCGAGCCAAATCTGGGTGACAAATTCACTTTTGTCAGCCGTCATCACTTCATTGGATACTGTGTAAACGGCGTGTGTGGCGTCGGGCGAAACGCGGGGAGCTCCAATTGCCTTTACCTTTAACTGCATTTCCGGCGTCCACGCGCTTGCCGGGTTTTGTGCAAACTCAAAGTCCGCGAGAAGCAAAAATGTTAACAAAGTGATTGTGATTGATCTCATCCCAAATTTCTCCTGCCAAGATGTAAGTGAAGCACCGGCGAATGGCGGGCGGTGTTGTTCCCTTACATTGTCCAACTTAAATCTCGACGCCTATTCTACTCTGTTTTTTCCTAAGGATGGAAACGCGGCAGTAACGAGAGTGTTAGTAGCTGGAGCGGAAACCCCTCAATGATTGCAGAACTAAATCTTCACGAAGTTGAGCCCAAGATTACGGTTGGGTTGTTTACTGGAACGGGATGTTCGTGCGGGATTTGCACTTTTCAGCGTCGAATCAGGCGGCGGATGGTAATAGAGAGGAAAATTGAAAATGGGGAAGTAAACCTTATGGCTTACTTCCCTTACCGATTCAGCGCTTATGGATTCGTTCCGACATACAAGTTTCGTTCCCGGCGCATCACTTCGTGAACATCGACCTGTGCCCGAAGGCGGTATAGCATGGCTTTGAGGCCGAAGACGCTGCGGTTAAAATAGACGGCCATGGGATTTGCACGGGTTATCTTCTTGCGGATGGAGCGGGAAATTCCGTCCAATCCCCGTTGGAAGTGAGCCTCGTCTCCGAAATCGAATGGACCAGGCTTACTCATCGGCTCCATCATCCAATCTCGCGACTCCGTCATCATTTCGAGATAGTCCGGCAGTGCGGGATCATTGTCCTCAACGCCGCACCAGCTTCTTACGACTTCGCGAGCGAGCGAGGGGTCTTCAAAGGACATCTTATCGGCGAGCCGAACTAGTTCACGCTCTTCGGGACCATAGTGCTGGGTGCAACCGAAGTCGATGATCCCAAGACGACCGTCGCTGATGAATATGTAGTTGCCAGGATGAGGAT
>JAYUSZ010000102.1:0-13835 GCA_043755435.1 Bryobacterales bacterium
CGAACTATTGAAGGCGGCAGGGCAGGGAACTCTTCCTCAGCCTGCGGTGCTGGAAGCCCAAGTAAAGCGAATGTTGCGCGATCCCAAATCGTTCGCTCTGGTAGAAAATTTTGTCGGTCAGTGGCTGCAATTCAAGAACATTGACGTGATGCGTCCCGACATGGAACGCTTCCCTATGTTTGAAGAAAGCCTTCGTCAGGCCATGCGGCGCGAAACGGAATTGTTCATCGATAACATTGTGCGTCAGGACGCCAGTGTGCTCGATTTCCTTGACGCTAAATATACTTTTCTGAATGAAAGGCTGGCACGTTTCTATGGTATCCCGGGCATTAGCGGCCCTGAGTTTCGAAAGGTGGATATGACAATGTCTGAACGTGGTGGAGGCGTCCTGGCCCATTCCAGCGTACTCACGGTGTCTTCCTACTCCACGAGGACTTCTCCTGTTTTGCGCGGAAAATGGATTCTGGAAAATCTGCTTAACGCTCCACCGCCTCCTCCGCCCCCTGGTGTGCCACCGCTTGAAGAAACCAAAGCGGGATCAGGTACGCTGCGGCAGCAAATGGAAGAACATCGGAAGAATGCCGCCTGCGCCTCTTGTCATTCTCGCATGGACCCACTGGGTTTTGGCCTCGAAAATTTCAATGCAATCGGTGAGTGGCGAACGGCTGATGGCAAGTTTCCAGTGGATTCCTCTGGAACGCTTCCCGATGGACGTACCTTCAAAACGCCAACCGAATTAAAGGGATTGTTGAAGGCAGATCGGGCAGCATTCGTTGATGGGTTGACGGAAAAGCTAATGATCTATGCCTTGGGCCGCGGGGTAGAACGGCACGATCGTCCAGCAATAGCCAGTGTCACGGCGAAGCTTCGCTCCGAGGATTACAAATTCTCGCAATTAGTTTTAGGAATCGTCAACAGCCTGCCGTTCCAAAATAGAAGAGGTGAGACAGTAAAATGAATTTTTTAACAGGTATACACATCAATCGCCGTGCATTGCTGCGCGGTGTTGGCTCTGCCGTCGCTCTTCCTCTGTTGGACGCAATGCGTCCTGCGCTCGCAGCTCCTGCGAAAATTGCAAAGCAGGCGCGTCGCGTTGCTGTTGTCTATGTGCCAAACGGCATTGTTATGAAAGATTGGAAGCCGGCGGAGACAGGTGACAATTTCACATTCACTCGTATCCTGAAACCGCTGGAGCCATTCCGCCAGGACATAACGTTGCTTTCTGGTTTAGCCAATAACATCGCCAATAAGGCCAAGGGTGGGGGGCATGCCAAGGCTTCTGGAAGCTTTCTTTCCGGTGCCGAACCGAAGTACACTGCCGGTTCCGATGTTCGCGCCGGCGTTACCTTTGATCAGATTGCCGCCCAAAAATTCGCATCTGAAACACGCGTCGCCTCGCTCCAGTTAGGATGCGAAGATGCCAGAATGGTGGGCAATTGCGATACCGGTTCCAGTTGCGCATACACCAATAGCTTGTCCTGGAAGAATCCAGAAACTCCGCTGGCTGTTGAGGTAAACCCACGCTCCGTATTTGAGCGATTGTTTGGTACTGTGGACCCCAGTCTTCCTGCCGATGTTCGTGCCCGCCGCGCCATGTATCGTAAGAGTATTCTGGATCAGACCAGAGAAAACACACAGCGCTTGTTGTCTGGCCTAGGTGCCGATGATCGACGAAAGATGGACGAGTATCTTACCGGGATTCGAGAAGTGGAAATGCGAATTGCGGCAGCTGAAAAGGATCCACTAACGCCTCCATCAGAGAAGCCCTCTGGAATTCCTTTTGAATATACCGACTATGTGAAGCTGATGTTCGACTTGCAGGTGATTGCCTTTCAATCTGACCTCACCCGTGTTTCCACCATGATGCTTGGCCGCGAAGGCAGTGTCCGAACCTATCCGGAAATCGGCGTGCCTGACCCCCACCACCCGTTGACGCATCATCGTGGTCACCCTGATTTTATTGAGAAAGTGACCAAAATCAATTGCTTCCACGTTGAACTGTTTGCGAAGTTTGTGGAAAAACTAAAAGCCACTCCTGACGGAGATGGATCCCTGCTAGACCATTCGGCGATTCTTTATGGCGGAGCGTTGAGCGATGGAAATGCGCATTCCAACTTTGACCTGCCCCTCTTGGTAGCCGGTCATGCCGGTGGAATTCGCGGTGGCAGGCACGTAGCATCGGAGGCGAAGACTCCTGTTGCAAATCTGTTTGTCCAATTGATGAATGGGGTTGGAGTTGAAGTTGAGCAATTTGCCGATAGTACTGGGATGCTCAATTTAAAGTCGTAGGGAATTAGGTAACCGTCCGGGGGGCCAAGTGTGTCACAATACGCCCCAATGGACAAAATTAAGAACACAGTAGCCGTTGCACCCACAGCGCCCACGTTTGAGCAATGGCGGCTGCTGGCTTTGCTAGTTGCATCGGTGTTTATCAACTATATTGACCGGTCGAATCTCTCTGTTTCCGCTGAACAAATTTCCAAGGAACTTTTCTTATCGCCCTCTCAAATGGGCATGCTTTTGTCTGGATTTTTTTACACCTATGCAGCCTGTCAACTGCTCTCCGGTTGGCTGATTGATCGTTTCGAAGTTCACCTTGTATTCGGAGCTGGATTCCTGATCTGGTCCCTGGCCACAGCCGCAACGGGTTTCGTCGGCGGTTTCTATAGCCTTATGGGATTTCGCCTTCTATTAGGTTTCGGCGAATCGGTGGCCTACCCCGCATTTTCAAAAATCATCGCCAGCGATTACGCTGAAAGTCAGCGAGGCATTGCAAACGCGCTGATTGACGCAGGTTCGAAGTTGGGGCCAGCGCTGGGAACGTTAATTGGCGGATTGGTTGTTGCCAAATACGGATGGCGATTCCTTTTCATCATTTTGGGCTTTGGTGCACTCTTGTGGTTACCGCTTTGGTTTATGTGGGCACCCAAGAAGAAGGTTGTTGAAACAAAAATCAAACTGCCACCTTCCTACACACCCTCCATGTTGGAATTGCTGAAAGTGCGGTCTGTGTGGGGCACGTTTTTCGGGTTATTCGCACTGAACTACACATGGTATTTCATGGTCACCTGGTTCCCTTCCTACCTGATTAAGGCACGGCATTTTTCAACAGAACGGATGGCAGTGCTTGGCTCCATTCCCTTTTTGATGATCGGCATTGCCGCAGTTCTGGCCGGCTGGTGGGCTGACCGGCTCATATCGCAAGGAGGGAGCCCTACTAAGGTTCGTAAAAGTTTCATCGCCACGGGAATGCTAATGAACACCTTGATGCTTCCAGCTAGCATGGCCGAAAGTGACACGGTTTCACTCGCCTTGTTCTTTGTCGCTTGCTTCTCTTTGGGTTTCACAACCGCGAATCATTGGGCGATTACTCAAACAATGGCTGGGCCCGTTGCTGCTGGAAAATGGACGGGTATGCAGAACGCTTTCGGCAATCTTGCCGGGGTGATTGCACCATGGCTCACCGGGGTAATTTTGGAAAAAACCGGATCTTTCCACTACGCTTTTGTGACTGTTGCTGTTGTTGTTGTCTTTGGGGCAGCTTCGTTTGTTTTCGTAATTGAAGACATCAAGCCCATTCAGTGGGACCGAAAACAAGCTGGCTAGCCAGCCACTTTGGCATACTAGTAAACATGATGAAAGTGAACCGAAGGCAGTTGGCCAAAGCGACATTGCTGGGCAGTGCCGGAATGCAAGTGCGCGCGGCGCAGATCAACGAATCGGCCATCACTCATGGGCCTTTTTTGGGTCATGTTGGTATGAACGAAGTTTTCGTGTGGGCGCGCACTGCGCGTGCTGGTTCTTTTCAAATTCGATACGGCAAAACGGCTGGTGCAATGGACCAGGTTTCCCCTGCTGTGACCACGGCGATGGAGCACGACAACGCTGCTTGGACTCGAATCACTGGCCTAGAACCGGGAACTCGATATTTCTACCGCATCGAAGGAACCGCCGCAACTGAGCGGGCAGGAACGTTTCTAACCTTGCCGTCTGCGGAAAGCTTTCGCGATGCGGAGACAAATCCCAAGGGCCTGTTTAACTTCAGCTTTCAGTTTGGTTCGTGCGCCAATCAGAAATCCGGTGGCGAACTAGGAGCTACGCTTCCGGCCTATAAAACCATGCGGCAACAGCACGGAAAAAAGGTCCTTTTCTCCATCATGAATGGCGACTGGGTCTATGAGGAAAAGCGCGACTTCACTGTGCCTCAGTGGCGAGAGCAATGCGGTCTAGGCCGGGACCAAACACCGCGGATAGCGAAGATCGCTCCCAGCATTACCGGAGTCTGGGAAAACTTCAAACTTTATTTGGAGCGAGGGAAAACCTTGGCCGCATGGCATCGTGAAGTGCCTGGATATTTCACTCCCGATGATCATGAAATCCTAAACGACGTGTATGGCACAGGCACTGCCGGTGTCAAAACGCAGGAAGCTGTCTTTCGTGATATTGCGCTGCAAGGTTGGTACGACTACATTGCCGGCAGCAATCCTCTAGCTACTAAACAAGGTCTCCATTTTGGAGACGCTACTGTTAATGGCGATATCCTCACGGACCCAGCAGCAAATTTTCAAAAGATCAACCTTGCCGAAGCCTCGAACTTGCACGTGCATTGGGGCGGACAAAATGCCGGAGTGCCTCCTGGGAAGAATCCTCCGAAGGGTGATCCAAATGCGGGAGTCTACGAAATTGCCGCAGTACTGGATCAAAACCGTGTCCGGGTGAAGCCCGCATTTTCGCAAGCAGGGAATTGTTCCTATTCGATTGGACGTCACAATTACGGCAGTTTTCGCGTTGGCAACGCAGAAATCTATCTCCTTGATACTCGTGGTGCACGCGATATGCACGACATGGTGCACCCGGAACTTCCGGGTCCCTTGATGCTTGGTAAGACGCAGCACCTGTGGTTGAAAGAATCGATGGCGAAAAGCGATGCCGACTTTTTCTTTATTGCTTCTACTGTAAATTTGATGATCCCTCACGTGGGTTCGCCTGGATCCACGGATCCCATCGCAGGTAAGGATGATGCCTGGACGGCGTTTCTATCGGAGCGCGAAGAACTGTTGAAATTTTGGGAAGGCCTGAACAAGCCTGTGATGGTGATGACTGGTGACCTTCACAACAGTTTTGCCGTGAAGGTAACTCCACGAGTATGGGAATTTGCAGCGGGTCCGCACAACTCGCAAAACCATCCAGCAATCAGCGAAGGCAGCAGACCATCCAACGGTATATTTAATTCCCGTGGAAGAATGTGTGAAATCCGCTGGTCCAGTTATATCCGCAACGATGTTCCAGCCAGGTTGCGATGGAGACCCATCTATGCCGTTGCCCAAGTGAACAACGTGTTCATGAATCCTAAGGCCGATGGAAGCACGCGCTGGGTAGCATATCCCAAACCACATGTGGTGATTCAGTATTTTGACGGCGTCACTGGCGATCTATTGTATGCAGAGCCTGTCCACGTTGCCTAGAAGCTTCTAGGCGCTGCAGACAGCCAACAGCCGCTCTTCCATGGCCCCTAATTCGGAATCTTCCAGTTTCGCTCCACCGCGGGTTATGTAGAAAACATCCAAGGCCTTGTGGGCTTCAGTGTCAATCAGCACTACTTCTATGTTGCAGCCCGTTTCCGAAAACACATTTGCCAATTCATACAGCAGACCCGGTTTGTCTTCCGCGACGATCTCAATTAAGGTAGCGTGGCCCGATGCTTCATTGTCAAACTCCACGCTAGGGCGTAACCGTTCTCTGGTGCTTGGTGGTGATGCTTTACGGCGACCTGCCAGCAAGGTCCGCACATCGGTCTTGCCCTGGGCCACACGTTCCAGCGTCAGCTTCAAGCGGTCTGTTTCTGAGGGGTTCAGTTCCAGGTTGCGTCCTGGATCGGAAAACGTAAAGGCATCTACTATCTCTCCGCGCTTATTGCTGAACGCCTCTGCCTTCACAATATTCAGCCCGAAAGCTGACAAGGTTCCAGCAATGGCTGAGAACAGATTCGGCCGGTCGCGAGTGATTAGGGAAAGCCGCCAAATTCCTCCGTCCTTATCAATGTCCACTCCAACGCCGCTTGCACTGCTCTTCTCCGAAAGCTGGGCATGATCTTCAATCTGGTCGCGGCTATGGGTTCGTAAATAGCGGACTGGAAGCCCTTCCATAAAGGCAGCTACTGAGGCGTCAACTCCTTCGGCTGAAGTGATGCGGTCCGTTTCTAATTCACGTGTCAACTCGCGATGGCCGATGATGTAGACTCTCCACAACTGGTCTAACCGCCAGGGTGTCATCGCGGTTGGATTCACACCGCTGATATCGGAATAAGTCAGCAGGGCCAAATAACGTAACTGCTCAATCGTCCCTGTCCGTTTTGCAATGTGCAGCGCCGTTGCCGGATCACTCAGATCGCGTGAGTTCATCACTGAACTAAGTTCCAGATGCCGCTCCACTAGATAAAGAACCAATTCTTGCTGCTCCACAGGCATTCCAATACGGTCCAGAATCACTTTGCCTAATCGCACGCCTTCCAGGGAATGATTATCGCCTTCGGCACCTTTGCCAAGGTCATGCAGAACCAGCGCGAAGACAAGCAAGGGCACCGACTCAATTTCCTCCAGCAATTCTGAGAAGTGGTGTCGCGTACCCGTTTGCGGTTTCTTCAATTGCAGAAGATTTTCAATGGTGATCAGGGTGTGCTCATCCACCGTATAGCGATGGTAGAAATCGCGCATCACCATGCCATCAATCAGCCGCCACTCGGGTATCAGCGCAACCAACAGACCCGTATCGTGCATGGAGCGCAATGCCAACATAGCATGCGGTAAAGACAGAATTTCCTGTAAGTAATTCCAAAGTTGATGGGGCTGTTTGAAGTAGGCCTCAATTGCAGGCAATGCCTCTTTCAGCCGTCTTTCAGTGTCGGCGGCAAGTGTCAGGCCATGACGCGCGACGAAGCGAATCAGGCGCAATGCAAGTTCAGGATCTGTCTCTAACTGCTGTGGGCTTCGCAGTAACAGCCTGTCGCGACTCACGCTCATTTCTGAATTCGAAAGCCTGGAACGCCACTCGCGAAATTGGCTTAGAAGCCCACTGGCAGGTGTTTCGCAAGTCTCCAGCACCTGCAAAGCAGTACGATGAATTCGACGGGCATGGAGAAAGTAATCGCGCATCCAACTCGCAACTGTCGGGCTGTTGACGAAGGGTTGTTCCACATACTCTTCTTGTGCATCGAATGTCAGGAGATTGTGATCGCGCCCCGCATTGAAGTGTAGAAAACAACGTAAATTGTGCAGAAACTCCTGGGCTTGGGTCAGTTCGGCAAGATAGTCGAAATTGTTCTTTTGCGGATCACGTAGTTTGTGCAGCCACCAGATCACATGTAGATCGCGGAGTCCTCCGGGGCCTTCCTTAATGTTTGGCTCCAGGTGATAAACCGTGTCGTGAAATTTGTCATGGCGCGTGCGGGTTGCCATACCCAGAAGTCGGATTAAGCTCTGGCGTTCCGATCCCAGAAACTTAGGCAATTTAGCAGTTAGGTTGGCATAGAGACTGGAGTCTCCAGCAAGAAAACGCTGGTCGAGGATGCTGATGTTCAACTCGTGATTTTGATCATGTAGCTCTGTACATTCGGCAATGCTACGCACCGAATGACTAAGCCGCAACCCAGAGTCCCAGATCGTTTTCAGAAATAAGGAAAGAGCATCCTTCCTTTCTTTCGAATCGGGAGGCTGCTCCATTAGCAACAGCAGGTCAATGTCAGAGAACGGAAACAGCTCTTTTCTTCCGTAACCACCCACAGCCAATGCAGCAAGCCCGGAAGGCCATACCGGCGTTAAAGTTTCACGAAACGCTTTCTCGACAATAGAATCGACAACTCGTGTTCGAACTTCAAGTACCGGCAGGCCATTCCCGTCGGAAAAGTACTGTTTTCGTAAGTCTTCGAAAGCGGCGTTATAAAGCTGATTCGCCGCGCTCATCATTGCGGATTCGGATTGCGTCTTTGACATCGTAGACGAAAATTTTCCCATCTCCAATCTTGCCGGTTTTCGCGGCAGCGATCAAAGTTTTCAAAACTTCTTCCAACCGTGCGGCAGGAATTACCAATTCCAGTTTAACCTTTGGCAGCAGGTCAACTTGGTATTCCTGTCCGCGATAGACTTCTTTGTGGCCTTTTTGACGTCCGTGGCCCCTTACTTCGGACACGGTCATTCCGTCCACGCCGATGCCCTTAAGGGCCTCCTTCACTTCTTCAAGCTTGAAGGGTTGTATGACAGCTTCAATTTTTTTCATTTAAGAGCTTCCTTTCCTACGATTCAAAATTGTAGCCTTCTTCACCATGTTGGCTCAGATCAAGGCCTTCTTGTTCTTCATCGGGTGAAACGCGCAGACCCACCGTCATCTCACAAATTTTCAGAATTAGTAGAGTACCAACAATGGCCAGTCCCCAGGCAATGCCGATCCCAACTAGTTGATTAATGACTTGCTGGCCGTTTCCATCCACCAACCCTAGCGGCAATGCTTTGCCTGAAGGATCCTTCAATGCGTCATTCACTGCATTGGTAGCAAACACGCCAGTAAGGATTGCGCCCAGTGTGCCGCCGGCGCCATGCACACCAAAAGCGTCCAGGGAATCATCGTAACCAAACATGCTCTTTACTTTGTAAACCATCAGGAAGCAGACAATGCCCCCGATTAAACCCATGATGATAGCAGGCATCGGCTTCACAAATCCGCTTGCTGGAGTAATCACCACCAACCCCGCAACGGCACCGGATATTCCACCCAGCACGCTGGGTTTTCCTTGCAGCAGTTTTTCCGCGATTAACCAGCCGATGGTTGCCCCCGCTGCGCCAAAGTGCGTGGCCACGAAAGCGCTGGTGGCCAATGCGCCTGCGCCAACTGCGCTACCAGCATTGAAGCCAAACCAGCCCACCCACAACAGGCATGCACCAATGAAGCTCAGAACCAAGCTGTGCGGCCTCATCGGCTCACCGGGATATCCAGCACGCTTCCCCAAATAGAGAGCGCAGACCAATGCCGAAACGCCTGAGGTGATATGTACCACCGAGCCTCCCGCAAAATCGAGCGTTGGCACTTTGCCTCCAAGGAAAGCATTCAGGAAGCCGCCCTTGCCCCAAACCATGTGAGCCATCGGATAGTAAACCAGCAGTGACCAAAGCATGGTGAACAGCAGCATAGCGCTAAACTTCATTCGCTCCGCGAAAGCGCCGGAAATCAGCGCGGGAGTGATGATGGCGAACATCAATTGGAAAGCCATGTAGGTGAGGTGAGGCACCGTAGCGCCGTAATCGGAGTTGGGAGCCGCGCCGACACCTTCCAGGAACAAATAACTGAAGCCGCCAATGAACGGGCTGCCTTCGCTGAACGATAGGCTATAGCCTACAACCGCCCACATCAGCGTGGCCACGGCCATCAAAATGAAACTCTGCATCATCGTGCCAAGCACGTTCTTCTTGCGAACCAGCCCGCCATAAAACAAGGCGAGGCCAGGTCCGGTCATCATCAAAACTAAAGCGCAGCTTACCAGCATCCAGGCGTTGTCGCCAGAAGTCTGGGCCGCTTTGACCGCTGCCTCTAGAGCAGCATTCGACATAGGTGGTGGTGCCGCAGGTGTTTGCGCTAGCAATCCAACTGGGAGCAGTAAGCTCAGCGCGGCGATAGATGGAATCTTCATTTGTCTCCTAAACACTTTGCTCACCAATCGACGGCGATGATGGTCGCAAGTTTGTTCAACAGGGATTTGGAACAAGACCATCATGCAACTTCCGCGAGCCTGATGGAAGACGATCCTTTCTATGGTGTTGATTGAAATAATCTATTGGCGTTAAAGGCAGGCTCTAAAAGCGAACGAGCCTGAAGCTTTTAGCAAGCATCAGGCTCGTTATTTAAGGAACGCAAGTAGCGAAAAGATCGCCCTATTTCGGACCAAAGAAGGCTATGAATCCGATAGTCAAGGTGCTTTGGTTTCGCCACGGACCAATGTTGAAAGGCAGACCAGGGATATTTAGTGGACTTCCCTGTGCGCCGCGTTCAAAGTAAGGCTTGTCGGACATATCGCGCCGGTAATCAATTCTTGTTAGCAGGCCCTGCGCCCATTTGTATTCGTAAGTTGCAGTGAAGCTCTTCAAGGTCTGATTTTGACCACTGATAAATCCGTCGTGATCCGCATATACTTCTCCTCGGAAAGCCAGTGCCGTGTGTGCCGATGTCTGGAATCTTACCGAAGCACCGAAAGCGTCCCAATCGGCTGGAAGCTTGCCATTGGCTTCGTTCTCCCTTCCATGATAGTAATTCAAGTAGGCTGCAACTTTGTCATTCGGCGTCAAGTTAAGCACCGTGTCATAGATGTTGCGCCAGCCTTTATTGGTACCATTCTTTTCTGGACCAACGTAGGTATTAGTGAGCCATGAGACTTTCTTACCTGTCCAGGCAGTAGTGAATCCCATTGTCTTGCCGGTGTTGTTATCCTCAACATTGTTCCAACCGTTTACCAGTTGGAAACCCGCTGTGAAGCTCTTTGTCAGTGGCTTTGACATACGTGCGCCAAAATGATAGTACGGACCGTTCGTGTAGAGGTAGCCTCGTCCATAATTCCAAGTAACAGTGTTTTCAGTTAGTTCTGCGCCCACCGATGTGTAAAATTTCCCAAAGTCAAACTGAAACCCGCCCCATGTCTTTGGTTTTACACTGATATATGCTTGTGGGAAATAACGAACAATGTCAGGACGGCCGGGATCGGTGGCGTGGAAAATTTCCCAGGCCCTTCCAAAGCCCAAGTCTAACCGGAAACCAATCGGATCCGGATCGCGGAATGCTGACAATTCAACCATGTTCAGCGCGAAAGAACGCGAACGAACATCGAAATTCCGAAGCGTCGTAAATCCGCTCGCTGGGTTGTTAAAGTTATGGCCGTAATAGCCATCTATCAAGCCGCTGAACTTGAAGTCGCCGATCGACCAGGGAGCCGGTGCAGGTGGCTCAGCCGGTTTTGGCGCTTCTTGAGGAGCCTGCGTCGGGGCAGTTGCTTGAGTGGATTCATCGTCGGCCCAAACCACCATCCCAAGTGCCACAAGTAAAATCGGAATTCGCATGTTAGTGTGTTCTCTTTTTCAAAAGTTAGGTTTAGTAAGCACGAACTTGGTGAATACTTATCTCTTCAAAGACAGTGTATGTTCATACACAGAGACTATGGAAATTGATTTTTTGAATCGGGCTCATAACCAGGCAAGTTCCTGTTTTTTCTTCAGATAGAGCTCTAGCGTTTTCTTTTCCTATGTATTCTAATCGGTTACTAGCGCGTAGAAAATAGTGCCAATGCTAATGTGTGATTATATTCGAAAGCCCGACCGTTGAATCTGGATAGTGTCTGCTGCATGTAGCCCACTTCCACTCGGGTCGTCTTGTTTAAGGTCGCACCAAGGGCAGCATAGGCCCGGTTCTGGTCGAAGAGTTTCGCCCCCGTTGCCCTGCGTCCATTAATGAATATTTCGTTATAGGATGCCAGGTACCACTTGCCTTTAATTGGAATGGAACCCTTGATGAAGTACCGAAAGCGGTCCTGATATTTCCACGAAGTTTCCCCACCGTTCTTCCGTTCAAGCCATCTTTGTTCCAAACGGAAACGGTTTTCAACTGTGCTTTTACTTATTTTTTTCTTGACGGATAGCTGCTGATACAAGCGATGTTCATTAAATGGATAATCAGCAGGCAAGCCTCCATAGCGATAGGTTGCTGTAAAAGCATAGCCAGAGGAAACCATTATCCCCGGTTTCACATGATAGTTGAGAGCTGGTCTCACTTGCCATTGCTGGCCTCTTGTGATCAGGTTATTCCTCCGCAACTGCCCTTCCAGATGAACCCCGAATTTCCCTTTCACTGGATGATCGCCTGAATAGATGTACCAACCGTTAAAGTTGTTGTCAGCTGTTCGTGCATTTTGCGCCAGCACCGCTTCCAGGGATGCAGCCAATACGACCAACATTCTTCGCATCAATTGCCGAATCTCACCTGGATTGGTTCATTGCCATGCCCGGTTTTAAGGGTGCCGGTCCCCCATGTCGCGCCAACAGATCGTCCCATTCAACAACCATGATAGCCCCAAACTTCTCATTTTGCTTTTGCCAAGCATGAAGGGCATCAAGGCAAGCATGGTCAATATGTTGCAGCATGTCGATGTGCAAGTGCAGTTCCGTGCCCGTGGGAATCGTTTCCAGCATTGCAGCAACACGATGCAGTGCCAGGAAGGTGGCCGAACCCTTCATGACAAGATCAGCGCGCGATTTGTCAGCACTCACTGCTAACTCAAGATTCAAGTGCGTAAGGGAGTAAACCAGACGTGCTAGGCTCAACCCAACTCCAATCATCACCCCCGTCAAAAGATTCGTAGAAACGATTCCTATCAGCGTGGCAAAATAAATTGCCAGTGGTACTTTCCCGTATGCGTGTATTGCCTTAATTTGACCAACGTTCACAAGCTTAAACCCAGTGTAAACCAGTAAGGCAGCAAGTGCTGAAATAGGGATCATCCGTAACACCGCAGGGAAAGCAACCACTAATGCCAATAGCCATGCGCCATGCAGTACGGCCGCTAGCCGTGTTTTTGCACCAGCCTGAACGTTGGCAGAACTTCGTACAATCACACCCGTCATGGGCAGTGCACCCACCGCTCCACAAAGCAAATTGCCCACACCCTGAGCCAGTAATTCCCGATTAAACTGCGTCCGGGGTCCGTCGTGCATTTTATCAACCGCCACAGCAGACAATAGTGTTTCAGCGCTGGCGATTAATGCCAGTGCTGCTGCCGCCCCCAAAATTGCCGGATCTGCCAACCGAAGTAGGCTGGCACTGTTCGGCCAACTCACAGCTTCCAGTAAGTTGGCAGGTACATTGACGAAGTTGATGTCCAAATGTGCAATCGCGGCAACAATCGAACCCACCACTACAGCCACCAATGCTGCTGGAACAAAACTGAGTGCAATCGGCCTGAACTTAGTCCAAATCAAAATAGTAGCAATGGCGCATACGCCGACAAAGGCGGCCAAATGATGCGAACTGCCATCCAGCGGCACCAGCCCTTTGTAAATGGCCTCGGGAATGGATAGTAAATTTTGCAGCCCATTGCCCTTCGGCTTGTCATCCACCATAACGTGGAACTGACTGGCGAAGATCAGCACCCCAATTCCCGCCAGCATCCCATAAATCACCGGCGGTGCCACCGACCGGAAGTATTGACCCCATTTCAGAAGGCCCGCAGTCACTTGGAACAGCCCCGCCAACAATACAATAGGCCCCAGCATTTCCATGCCGAACTTCTGGATCAGTTCGTAAACCATTACAGCCAGCCCCGCCGCTGGACCGCTTACTTGTAACGGCGATCCCGCTAGTGTTCCAACTATCAGGCCACCGATGATTCCAGTTATCAATCCAACTGCGGGAGGGACTCCAGAGGCTATAGCAATTCCCATGCACAGCGGAAGTGCAACAAGAAAGACCACAACCGATGCGAGTAAATCCTTTGTGAAAGTTGGAGGCATAATTTCAAGTCGTTTATTGGATGAATCCAGTGTCAGCGATCAAACTTAGTGCTTTAAGCGTGAAACCGGGGTGGCGTGCGGGGAATAACTACCGTCTATTTTAATGTAGGTTTGCTTCTCTGCATCGAACGACTCAACTTCTCCCGTGCCGATATTGTAAATCCATCCATACAGTTTCAGGTGACCTCGAGCAAGTCCCGAAAGAACTGAGGGATGGGTCTGCAGGTTTTGGAGTTGGACAAGGATGTTTTCGCGAATCATGGCATTGATAAGGCTCGCCTCGGAATGATCCTTGTAGTT